>CAIQLG010000108.1 GCA_903872565.1 uncultured Lentisphaerota bacterium
CAAGCTGTAGATTTTTTATGATGATGCTTTTTCCTTTTATAGGTTGTGGTGACCATTGGGAATTTGCATCATCAATTTATTTTTTCAAAAAGAGGGATTTTTATTTGCGATTGTTTTCAGCACCGGTAACGAGTGCTGATTGCTTCCTCCTGCTCTTGAGCTGGGAGGAATTCTGTGCGGCACAATTCCACTTCAATAAAGTTCTTCCCAAAAAACATTAAGATAATTAATGTAATATATATGTATTATATTTGATTTATAATAATTATATGTTAGATTCCTTTTTCCATTTGGAAAATGTTGTTGATTTCAAATTAAATAGGGGAATCTACTGGAAAATGAAAGTAATTATTATCTCATGCATATTCATGTTTCTGTGTGCCAAATGTTTCTGCGAAGACAAATTTTATGAGGCGATAAAAGTGGGGGACATGAAAATCATCGAGGAAATTGTCGGTGAGAGATCCGAGATTGTGAACACTAAGCTTGACATGAGATCATACCCGTTGAATGAGGCCGCCATGTTTGGCAGGGCGGATATTCTCAGACTCCTTCTTGAAAAAGGCGCCATGAAAACCAATCTCGACGAAAAAACTGGAAACTGCGCCCTCCTGGATCTTGCCAAATCGTCGAATTCAATGACCCAGACCAAGCTTAACGATTTCAAAAAATGCATAGATGTCTTCGGCGAATACAAATTCGATTTCAACCAGAAAAACAAAATGCAGGAAACGGCTCTCCTTCTGGTCTCATATTCGGAACAACGGGGACAAGGTGCGGCTTTGCTGGCCGAACTGGTGGAATATCTTGTCAAGAAAGGGGCGAAATTCGAAAAGAATGACGGCTTGATGAACTGGATTTTCACACATCCCAGATCCCACGGTGGCAAAAAGGGTGACTATCCACGCCTCGAGCTGGCGAAAACCCTCGTCAAATGTGGTTCGGATGTGAACACCAGAGATGATGAAAGCAAGGAAACACCTCTTATTGTACTGCTGGGCAACAAAAAGATTCCTGACGAGAAGAAAGAGGAGCTCGTAAAACTTCTCATGGAACACGGAGCAAATCAATGGGCCAGAAGCAAGGACGGCAGGAGACCGATTCATTTGGTTGACAGAAAAAGCAGACTGTACGAAATATTGAAAAAGACAAAGGAATTGAAAACATGTAAAGATGAATAGTTATCTAATCCCTTTCATTTTTCCTTGATTTTTTTTTTTTTTGAGCTACACTCGTAGAAGTGTCGATGAAGATAATTTCAACAAATAAAGGTGGAATGGTATGAAAAACATTTTTGTGTTGATGCTTCTTGTTTTACTTTCTGCGAAAGGCTTGTGCGAGGAAAAACTCTACACTGCCATTAGTTCTGGAAACATGAAGGTGCTAGAGGAAATGGTTGCTGCGGATCCGGAAATCGTCAACAAGGAAATAGAATTCTGGGGGTTCCCTCTGAACGTGGCGACAACGGTGGGCAAGGTCGATGTCATCAAGTTTCTGCTCAGCAAGGGAGCGAAAAAGACCAATGTTGACAAGAAGAGCGGCAACGATGCTCTGCACGAACTTGCAAGAAATTCCAAATCAATGACCCAGGTAAAACTTGATTTATTTAAGAAATGCGTGGAGGTTTTCAAGGAAAATAATTTTGATTTCAATGGTAAGAATAAGAGTGGGGAAACTCCAATTCTTCTCGCCTCCTATGTCACTCCAAATAAAACTGCTCTGCCTTTCAATATAGAATTTGTGAAATGCCTGTTGGAAAACGGAGCAACGTTCGAGAAAAACGATGGACTCCTCAGTTGGATGTTCACCCCCCTGCACGCTTTCATCAAGGGCTCGAAGGAAGCGAAACCGCCGACGGAAGACGATTATTCCCCCCTTGAATTTGCTAAAACGCTCATCTCCCTTGGAGCGGATGTCAACTCGACCGACAAGGAAACAAAGGTAACGCCCCTTATCACTCTGCTGGGGACGACTATTAAAGATGAGGAGAAGGAGGACATGGTCAAGACGCTCGTTGAATACGGTGCCAATATCAATGCTAAAAGCAAGGACGGCAAGAAACCGATTGCCATGGTGACTGACAAGAAAAGCAAGCTCTACGAGATATTGAAGAAGACCAAGCCCATAAACAAGCAGGCCAAACCAGCCAGTCAGCCGCCGACAGGTAAGTCTGGAGCCAAGCCGGATAATAAGAAACAATAAATAATGATCCGGATGCCATGAGTCCGCCGAATATTTACCCTGATCTTTAGATGGGCCCCATAAAATATAATGAATCATACCTTCGACGGTGTCATTGAAAAGATAGACTCCAACTGTGATTTGAACCGGGACGACTTGGAAATCCTCCTTTCGGTCTCGGAAGTAAATGATCTTAAGCGACTTTACTCCAAGGCTTATGAGATAAAGGTCGCAAATGTAGGAAAGAAAGTCTTTTTCAGGGGCTTGATTGAATTCAGCAACATCTGCGAGAAAGACTGCTACTACTGCGGAATTCGCAAAAGCAATCAGAGTGTCGAGCGTTTTTTCATGAGCGAATACGAGATACTGCAGGAAGCCAAATTCGCGTTCGACAACAGGTATGGCTCCATAGTGCTCCAGTCCGGCGAACGATCCGATCCATTCTTCCGTGGCATCATGGAGCAAGTTGTCAGCAAAATCAAGCAGATGTCTGGCGGAGGACTTGGAATAACCCTCTGCCTGGGAGAACAGGACGAGGAGACATACATAAGATGGTTCGCGGCTGGAGCCCACAGATATCTCCTGAGGATCGAAACATCCAATCCGGAACTCTACAAAAAGCTCCATCCCGAATCACACGATTTCAACACACGGCTCAATTGCCTGGGACTGCTTAGAAAAATAGGATACCAACTTGGAACCGGTGTCATGATAGGACTTCCAGGGCAGACAATATCAGATCTCGCCAACGACATCATCTTTTTCAGGGAAATGGATGTTGACATGATTGGGATGGGACCGTTCATTCCACACAAGGATACTCCGCTCGGCGAAGGAATGAAGATAGATGAGAAGGAACGGCTCGAACTTGGATTAAAGATGATTGCGGCCACAAGAATCTGCCTGAAGGATGTCAACATCGCCTCGACAACAGCCCTTCAGGCTCTCAGCCCCACGGGAAGGGAGCTCGGACTTCTTGCCGGCGCAAATGTCATAATGCCGAATCTCACCGAGACCAAATATCGCCCGTCATACAAGCTCTATGACGGAAAACCATGCCTCGACGAGAATTCCACCGTGTGCAAGGCATGTCTCCAGAAAAGGATCGAAGGCATCGGAGAAACCATAGCTTTCGGCGAATGGGGCGATTCTCTTCATTTCAAGAACAAAAAGTAAAAAGTCTTAATTAATATGCAAACATATCGTATAGAAAAAGATCTGCTCGGGAATATGGAGATCCCTGAAAATGCGCTCCACGGCATTCACACATTGAGAGCCGTGGAAAACTTCCCCCTCTCTAAACGCCCTGTCAATAAGGGACTTGTACATTCATTCGGAGCTGTGAAACTCGCGTGCGCAATGACAAACCATGAGCTCGGGAAATGGGATGGCAATGTCTATTCCGCAATCGCACGCGCATGCCGGGAAATGATGGCCGGCGATCTCGACGGACACATAATAGTTGACGCCCTCCAGGGCGGTGCGGGAACCTCGACCAACATGAATGTGAATGAAGTCATCGCCAACCGTGCACTTGTGCTCCTCGGGAAAAACCCGGGAGACTATGGAATAATTCATCCGATCGAGGACATAAATCTTCATCAGTCAACGAACGACACCTATCCGACCGCCCTCAAGGTCGCCGCAATATATGGATTGAGAAGACTCGAGATCGAACTGGTCTCACTTCTCGAATCCTTCCAGAAAAAGGAGAAGGAGTTCGCAAATATCGTAAAAGTTGGCAGGACCGAGATGCAGGATGCCGTCCTCACCACAATGGGGCGCACAATGTCGGCCTTCGCAGAGGCTTTCGGACGCGACAGATGGCGTGTTTATAAATGCGAAGAACGGCTCCGCGTTGTGAATCTCGGCGGAACCGCCATAGGAACTGGGATTTCCGCACCTCGCAAATACATTTTCAAAGTTGTGGAAAATCTGAAGACCATCACAGGATTCGGATTGGCGCGCGCAGAAAATCTCGTGGAGGCCACCCAGAATGCCGATGTCTTTGTGGAAGTCAGCGGAATATTGAAGGCCTGCGCATCAAACCTGCTCAAGATTTCCGGGGATCTCCGCCTGATGTCATCCGGACCGGATGCCGGAATAAACGAGATCACGCTCCCGGAACGGCAGGCGGGCTCGACCATAATGCCCGGCAAAGTCAATCCCGTTATTCCGGAGGCTGTATCACAGGCCGCGATCGCGGTCATCTCCAACGACTCTTCGATATGCATTGCGTCTTCGCTCGGCAGTCTCGAGTTGAACGCATTTATGCCAATCATCGCGGACTCCCTCCTCGGAAGCATAGACCTCCTCGCGAATGCCTGCAACATACTTAAAAGTTTCTGTATCGAAGGAATGACGGCAAATGAGGATGTCTGCCGGAGACAGGTCGAGAACTCCACCGCAGCAGTGACAGCCCTCATAGGTAAAATAGGCTATCTCAAGGCCCAGGAAATTGCGAAATCCGCAAAACAGAATGCCGTCACAATAAAAAAGGCCATCATTGATTCGGGAGAGATGACGGAACAGGAATTCAACCAGCTCATAGAACCGGAATCAGTTACCCGCCTCGGAGAGTAAACGTGATTCACTGGAAAATCAAAGGGAGAGTCTCCAGTTTTTTTGCGATGTAATACTTCTCGAAAACAGCCTTGAGAAGATTGCCTCTGCAAAAGAACATTTTTCCGTCGGCCATGGCAAGCCCGTACCTGTTGAAAGTGATATTTAGCGAAGTTTTCATGTGGGTATCTGCATTGTCGCAACATGCACACTATTGTTAATGGAATTATTCCTGATAAATCCATACAAATTCCTCCCGCCTTTTTCTGCTATAGGATCTCGTGTGCACCATCTTCCGAGCTCCGGGCTGTAGTACGGAAGATAGTTATTGATACTGTTACTATTCCCGGGAAAAAGGGCATACCTCGTTTTCTAAAACACACAGGATCGGATGCGCAAGAAGTGGCGGTAGAATGAGAGGGGGCAGCATACTCTTCGGGTACTTTTACAGGACAGACCATTTCGCCGTTCTCCTTCCTCTGTTATTACTTTGTTCTAATTTAGCATATGGCGAATGAAAAAGCAACAATGTGGAAGGAGAAAGTGGGATGAATGTTCCATACATGCGGCAAGAGAGTGGATAGTGAGATTTTACTACCAGTTGATCATCAGCTTTTCGCCTGGATAGTCGACACCCATTTGAAATATCTCAGGAAGTCCCTTGCCCCAAGCAAAATTGGAGGATTGGATTCAGAACAGTCAATTTCGATGTTGTCAGAGACCCATACCACGGTTTTTTCATCGGGAGAGAGAAGTTCGAGCTTGAAAGTGTGCTTGTATACGGATATTTCTCTTTGTTCTATCCCTATGTTGACTGAAGATTTTACTCCGTCGCCTTTGAGATCGTGTCCAAGCTGTTCCGCTATATCAGCACCGAAAAGACACTCGTCGGCACCGGTGTCAACAAGGGCATAGACCTTTGCGCTATTTCCGGATGACTGATTCGATATTCTGATAGGTATGTATGGATGTAGGGCGTGTTCCTCCTGAGAACCATCATCGAATCTGTATCTTATCAATGGATATGCAAGTCTTGGCATATGGAATACCTCAGTAAATGTAGCGGTGGCCTTTTTTGGGGACAAACATAATAATGGGGTCATCAACCCCTTTCCTTTTTGCCTCGTCCACTACGGATTTTACTTTAGTCCCATATGATATGATTTTACCATCCGCCCCTGATTTTAGTGCGACAACGGATGTTCTTCCGCTTGGCACGTCAATTGTTAAGGATTTGCTCATTTTATCTCCAGGATTATTATTTTAGTTATACTGTACCTTATTGTCAGAAGAAATGCAAGCCTACAGTTTTCTTTCACTCCTCTTTCTCCTTCTCTCGGGGATGGCATTCCGCGTGGGTTTTCCTGAGGTCTGTGATGGTACTGGGTGTAGTGCTTCAGCGTCTGCAGATCCTCGTGGCCGAGGGCTCCTTCACGTGGTAGATATTGGCGCCTCTAACATACGATACGAGATAAATAAAAAGAAAAACGGAGGAGTGACACTGAGCCCTGGCTGAGCCTATCGAAGGGAAACTAGCGATGGAAACTGTCCATATTTCCTTGGTGAGCGCCTTCCACCTCGAATCATTTTTGAGATGATGTTTCATGAGAATCGCCGCCTTGTGTGTTGCATCGTATGTATGCCTTGCTCCGGAATTCTTCCCTATAAAAATCC
>CAIQLG010000109.1 GCA_903872565.1 uncultured Lentisphaerota bacterium
ATGTAGCCGCCTCCATGTTGGAGGCGACACGGCCAACATGGCCGTGGCTACAAGTTTCAAGCCATACGGCGTTCCTTCGAAAAATACAATTTCCTATAAGATCAAGTTAAAAAGGTGAGACGGCAGTGGGCTGGACTGACTCGTAGTAGGGGAGCCGCCGGAGTAAAATCCGCTGAGGGCGGTAAGTCCACTCGAAGAGCAGGAGAAACTGAGAAAACAAACTGAATTTTAAAAAATGGAGCTTATCATGTCTACTCGACAAACCATCAATCGTATGAAACTGATCTTTATTTGGTCACTTAAGAAGAGCGTTTTGATGTCGATGCTATTTGGGTCGGTGTTGGCCTACTCCGTGGATTTCGAATACTTCCATCGGAAGTACCAGGAAAGCACGGCGGAAGGGCTCGCGCAGGATAAGAAGTATCCGGTGGCGCGCGAGGCCTTCGAGAGGCTGGCCGCCACAGCCAAAGACGCTATCGAAAAGGCCATGTGGCAGGCGCGTGCCGCCGAGGCTGTCGGGCTTCAGGATGGCAAATTGGAAGAGGGGATGGCACTGGCGAAATCCATCGACGACAAGCCCTACTCAGTGCAGATCCAAATTCAGCTCATGTTCACGAAACGTGACTACACGGGGATTGTCAACAAGTTTGACCAGGAGGACATTGCCGCCTGGCCGCCGCGCCAAATCGTGAAGGGGGTCGGATGGGCCAAGGACGAGGATGCCAGATGCCTGGCGTTGTACCACCGCGGCGCTGCGTACTATCGCACGGGTGCCGGCGCGGCCGCCGAGAAAGACCTGGAGAAGGCGGCGGAGCTCGCCGTCAACAATGACCAAAAAGTAGCCATCTATCGCGACTTGGCCGACATGGAGGCGCAGCTTCTCAAGAACAAGGAGAAGGCGTTCGAGGTCAACATGAAACTCACGCACCTTCAAGGAGCGACACCGGTCTATATGGGCTTCCTCGATGCCGCAGCCTACCTGCGGGAACAGAAGAAGTACGACAAGGCGCTGGAACTTCTGCGCAGGATGCCTTTGCCTGACGAGCCGATGGAGGGCAACGGCTGGCCTAAAAGTAAACTTTTCGCCATAGGGCAGACGCTCGCCGAAGCCGGCAAGACGGAAGAGGCCATCGCCGTCTATAACAAGGTTATCGCATCAGAAAAGTACAGCGATTACGACAAAAAGGAAGCGAAAAGGGCGCTGGAAAAACTCGGAAATCCGGCGAAGTGATCAGTGTGTTAGACGCGTCAAGATGTACATTAAGCTGTTGCCGGACGATATGAAATAAGCGGCTCTAACATAGAAAGAGTCGTGCTAAATATAGTTTTTCATTTAAATAAATTCACATTGTGAATTTATTTTCCATGAAAAGCTATAGCTAATTTCGCACAAAAGTAGTCAGATTAAGGCATTGGCTGGCCATTTGTCGTTTTCCTGTACGTCAATGGAGTTGTGCCTATCAGTTTTTTGAATATTCGGTGAAAATAATATTGATTTAAAAATCCGCATTTCTCGGCAATGGCAATCAGGCTAAGATTGCTTTCTCTTAACAACCGGGTCGCCTTTTCTATCCGTCGCTGTTGAATGTAGGCATTTGGGCCAACACCTAAGGAGTGGCGGAAAAGTTTTCTAAGGTAGACTTCACTTACCCCGATTATTTCACAAAGTCTCGAAATATCCAGAGCGCGGTTTCCAATTTCATTATTGACAATTCCCAAAACTGGCAATAGGCGCAACATGCTCTTGTTGATTTTCTTGTCAGGATGGAAGTTGATCATTTCACAGTGATAGCGAAATACATGAGCGATAACCTGCAATATATAGGTATGCATCATTCTCCTCCAGCCAGGTTCTCTTAGCGCGTACTCCCGCGCAAGTGCATTACTGCTTTTCTTGAAAAATTCAGATCTGTTTTCCTTTATGGTACCCGAGACGTTCAAGAAATTCAGCAGATCACATGAAGAATATAGCTGGATGTGGAAATGGACATTAATATATTTGAAGTAAACGTTTCTCTGTGGATAAATGTCATGCCAGGCGCCTTTAGGGATAAAGATGAAATCATCTTTCCCCACATTGAATTGTCTTGATGGATTGTCTATCCATCCGATACCATTCCCGTCAATGACATACATCCACATTGAGTGCTGCAAAACTCGCGGTCCTAAATGCCATTCAGGTGTGCTTTTCCATTCGAGCGCGGAAATAGGCTCGATAAGCGAATTGTCGAGATATGTGGATATGGTTCCTGCCATTTCCCCAGTTCCCCAAGGGAACGGCATGTAACTGTCAGAATTCCTTGGGCTGGTTACTTCGCTTATATTTTGATGAGATGCCATAGTTTCGAATATTATAATAATTATATCGTTCTGTCCATAGATATTGTTTATATAATACGTTAGAATATAATTATTGTCAAACTTTTACCGGCATTGGAGGTACTTTCCCTGGTTAACAATGGGGCTATTGGCAATCTGAATCTTGTTGAAATTCAATGCTCTAAACAAGATATCATCAACGCAGGCATTCATTTGCTGAATTATTTCGTCAACCTTACAGGGCGGGAAGCTATGGACTATATTCTTGCAACTTGTGAATCAAGCTCAAAAACTTATCGTGACGGCATGCAGGTGGAGACAACAGCAATCACTTACGGCCAGACTAGAAGCGGTGTGCGAATTGTACTCCATTCCGGCGATAAGGTTTTGATTACCAGACCCGGGTCAGGACATCTCATCCGCATAGTTGGCTCTCAAGGCTTTATTGAGTTTCGAAAAGGTGATGACTACCATACAATTCTTAATGCGGAACACCCCATGGGCAGTGATATAACCCCTTCAAGTTTGAAGTATGACGGGCACAGGAAATTTCTTGAAGATTTGGCGGACATGATTGAGTCTGGAAAAACGTCTTATGTTATTCCTGACACTTCACTTTCAGCTCTTGAACTGGTGGAGGCCGCATATCTTTCAAGTCGATATCAATGCAAAGTATCCTTTCCTTTCTCTGATTCAAAATCCCCCCTAAGACAGTTTGGGATCCTGGAATGCCATATGATGGGCAAGGCGGCATGACAAATGGAAGGGAGCTGTAATTATGAAAAAACGTGTCATTCCTTTTGTGATTATAGGGGCTGGCTGGCGTGGCCTGCATTATCTGAGAATTGCACGGGAATTACCAGACTATTTCAAAGTGGAAGGCGTATTTGTTAGAGATTCTAAAAAGGGTGAAGCGTTGGAAAAAGAGTGGGGTGTCAAGACATTTCAAAGCATAGATGAACTCCTGAAACGATGTCAGGCTTCTTTTGTTGTTCTTGCTGTGCCCCCAATTGCCAGTTACGAATATATCGTACAACTTGCCAGTACTGGCGTACCAGTCCTTGCGGAAACGCCACCTTGTGAACGCGAAGAGGACTTTTCAAACTTAAGCGGGTTGCTCCGTAAAGGAATGAAAATACAAGTGGCGGAGGAATTTCCTTCAAGAAAATGGGATGGTCCATCAAGAAAGGGACTTCCGGAACAACAGGAAATTAGTGGAGCAAATCAGCTTTTTGCCAGATTTTCGTTTGGAGGAAAAGTTGGAATCCTGGATTTCGACGGAGGACAGTATGCTGGTGGCTGGATACGGGCTCAGCGCACATACATCCGTGGCGAAAAAGGCGAACTTTCCGATCGTGCGGTCAGGTACATGAAAGATTTTCGTACTCCCGTTGAATTGCATTTGATCCGTCAGGATTCAGGACATGATGCCAGCACCAAGGAGGGCTTCGGACACAAGATGTACCTGCTTGGCGAGAAGGAGGTTTCAAGATCGCCATTTAGACCGGCACGGCAAATGCCATGTACGCCGACTTCCACGCCGACGGTCGAAAGCCAGCTTCCATGAGCCATAATCCTGCGCAAAAAACGCCATTCTGGCAGGCGTATGGCTGGACACAGACAGACGATTGACAGGACGGCGGATTTTTTACGGCCTCGGAAAAAACGGAAATGGTTCGCCGGAACGGTAGGAATGCCATTTTGGGGTATGCTTAAAAAGTGAAAAGGAAAGAATAAGTGGCGGACCAAAAGGCCGTCGCGGAATCAGGGGTAAAAATAATGAATAAGTGTCAGCACTCGTTACCGGTGCTGAAAACAATCGCAAATAAAAATCCCTCTTTTTGAAAAAATAAATTGATGATGCAAATTCCCAATGGTCACCACAACCTATAAAAGGAAAAAGCATCATCATAAAAGATCTACAGCTTGTTTTGGGGATTGACAAGAACAATCCGTTATTTTCCATATATTCACCGGAAGACAATCCCGGAATGCTCGAGGTCTATTTCGGGCTGGCCCTTCTTGAAAGGGTTGAAAGGGGGAAGGATTCCTTCCAGTTCAAACTGCTCGTCGGGCGTCTGTACAACATGAAATACAGGCGCAAGGCGCTTGTCGATGCGTTCGGCTTTGACTTGAAG
>CAIQLG010000110.1 GCA_903872565.1 uncultured Lentisphaerota bacterium
TCCCGAACTCATGAAGGAATGGAGCGCCTGCAAGGTGCCGGGCGGGTATTTCGTCTATTCGTACACATTCTGTGGCGGCTACACGCCCACCGTGACGCCGCTAGGCCTCGAGAAAGCAGTGAAGTACCTTTTTGGGCTCAATGTCAAAGGGATACGCTATGACGATTTCCGCAGCAACTATGGACTCGTGGGGCCTTCGCTCTACGTCTATGGCCGCATGTTCGACGACCCTGCGACACTCCAGGCCAAGGATCTGCTTGATGAATTCTACGAAGGCGCGTTCCGCGAAGCGACGGCACCCATGCGGCGCTTCTACGACACGCTCTATCACGCCATTCAGTTCTCGGGCGACGCGAAGTGGTCCTATACGGATGTATATGGACGCCAGCGCACTCATGGGGGAGACAGCATGAAGCTCATGACATTTATCTATTCGCCGGATGTGCTCAAGGATCTGGAAACGTATCTGGGACAGGCCGAGCACCTGGCCACGTCGGAGAAGGTGAAACGCCGCCTCGCCCTGGTGCGGCTGGAGTTCGACTACGTCCGGCATATCGCCTCGGTCGGGCATTTATGGAACGCCTTCCGCGTCGATCCGGATCCGGCGGCGCGGGAGCGCCTGCTCCAAGCGGTGGACGATTGGAACGCGTTCCTGGAGCCCATGTTCATTAGGAATGCGAAAATCAGCGATGGGTGGACGCCCGGCATGCGGCGAAATGTAATTCCAGGCTGGCCTGAACTCATGCCTTTCGGTGGACATAGCCATCACGCCGTGGCCTTGACTGCAGACAACTGGTTTAGCAATTATGCTAACACGCCGCTGAACTGGAACACTGCGGAGATGCGCAAGACGGCCCTGTCTGAGGGCCAACGCCTGGTCGTGAAGCCGACCGACGCACCGGTCACCCTCGACGCGCCTGCCTGGAGTACGGTCGAAGCTGGCGCCTTCTCCGCCCTGCCCGGCGATTCCACGCCCGTGACCTGCAAGACCTCCGTCCGGATGCTCTATGACAAGACGCAGGTCTATCTGCGGATCGAAAGTGAACTGCCAGGCACGCTCAAGGATTTCGCCCCGGTGGTGAGAGACGGCCAGCCGGCCCAGGCCGAATCGCTCGATATCGCCATCGACCCCTTTGGCGCGCGGGAGAAGTTCTACCATTTCATCGTAGGGCCACAGGCGCAGCCCCGCTACCAGGCCGCCCACGGATTTATTGCCGAGGCTGTCCATCCGCTCTTTGGCAAGGACGATCCGGGCTGGCAGGGAAGCTGGACGTACGAGACCCGGCTGGAGCCGGAGAAGAACCGCTGGCTGGCGCTGCTGACGATTCCCTACAAGACGCTTGGCGTCGAGCCGCCCGCAGTTGGCGCACTGTGGCGCGGCAACGTCATCCGTCTCCATGTGGCCGCCCCGGACCGGCTCGAACGCTCGGCCTGGTCGGCCACGGCCCAAAACAAGGGTGGGCATGATCAGAATGCCTTCGGCGAACTCGTCTTCGACGATGCTTCAGGTTCCGCCGGTGCCGCGGGCAAAGCGGAGGCATCTCCCCTTCGGAAAGCCAGGGAGGAGTTGTATCGGACAACCTTCGAGATTCCCCCCGAGTGGAAGGCGCTGCCCAATCTCCTGCCGGCCTCGGCCTGGGGACCGTGGCGCTTCCACGAGGATCCGGCCGACAAGGGTATGAAGGAAGGCTGGTTCTCAAAAGATCTGGCCGATACAGGCTGGACACCGATCCAGGTGCCCGCCTTCTGGGCCGAGACCGATGCTGGCGACATCCAGGGCTATGGCTGGTACCGCGTGGCGTTCAACGTGCCTGCGGACTGGAAAGGCAAGACTGTGCGCCTCCTGTTTGGTGCGGTGGACGAGCAGGCATGGGTCTATGTGAACGGAACACTGGCAGGGGAACACACGATCAAGTCAGAAGGCAAGGAGATTGGCCAGCTCTGGGATCTGCCGTTTGCAGTAGAAGTCAAGCCCGAGCTCCTGACCTACGGCGGAACCAACGTGCTGGCCGTGCGCGTACACAATGCCGTCTCAAATGGCGGCATCTGGCGGCCAGTGCTTGCGCATGCCTTGGACAGCAAATGAAAACAGCGATGCCAAACAACGGCATGATTCAACAACGGATTAGATCTGCTGCAGAGGTTATGACGGAATATGCGCGAACAAACAATACATGGAGGTCTTGAAATGAAAGTGGGGATTTTAAATCGCATTGCGA
>CAIQLG010000111.1 GCA_903872565.1 uncultured Lentisphaerota bacterium
ATCGTATGGGAAATTGTATTTTGGCGGGATGCTTGAATGGTTGGAAATTTGTAGCCACGGCCATGTTGGCCGTGCAGTCGCCTCCAACATGGAGGCGGCTACATTAGTCTCCGCCGAGGCGGATTAAGTTCACAAAAGGAGTAAGCAATGAATTTGTATCGTCTCGTGAAGCGTCTGGCTGTTTCAGCTTCGGTTTTGGCTGCCGCCAGTTTCTGTGGCTGCACCTCGGACAACACCAAGACTGCCGCCAAACCGGATGACAAAGCCGCCAGCTTAGTGCTGGCGGAAAATGGCAAGACCGACTACCAGATCGTAATCCCCGACAAAGGCAAGGATAAGATCGTTGACGACTGGCTCATGGCGGTTGCAAAGCTGATGCAGGCGGCGTTTGCAAAGAATGGCTTCCAGCTCGAAGTCGTGGAGGAGGGCGCGAAGGCGCAGGACAAGCCCGGCATCTACCTCGGCGCGACCGCATTCGCGAAGAAGAACGGCATCAAGGTCGAACAACACGACGACTGGACGTATTATCAAAAGGCCGTCGGCAAAGATTTGATCATTGCCGGAAACGACAAGGCCGGAACCGACACGAAGCATCCTCTTGGCTATGGCACCGTCCATGGCACGTCAACGTCGCTTGCCCTGCTTGGAACGGCCAAGGGAGCATGCGACTTTCTGCGCGAATACGTTGGCGTGCGTTTCCTTTTTATGAACATGGATCAGAACCGGTACTCCAACTCCGACGCCACCAAATGGGTCGCATTCGGAACAGGGGACATATTCAACAAGGACGGCTCCCTCAAAATAGATACGAGGAGCATCGCGTTCACTCCGGTGAAAAAGATAGCGGTGCCGGGGAATCTCGACCTCAAAAAGACGCCGATGACGCGCGCCAACTTTGATTATGTGTATGAGACTTTTTATCACATCGCGATGAACTTTTTTCCGCCGCTGTCTACCGGTGGCGCCACAGCTTCTTGGCAGGTGGCCCTCCCGCAGGCCAAATACGCCAAGAGCCATCCGGAATATTACGCGCTGGGCAAGGACGGGAAACGCGCATGCGACCAACAGCCGCCTCGCGTCGATTCCATAATGCCGTATTGCGTGGCGAATGAAGGCGTACAGGAGCTTATGCGCAAGGAAATCGAAAAACTGATAGCGAACGGCGCAAATAGAATCGGGTTCTCCGCTAAGGACGGCTATACGCTTTGCATGTGTGATTGCGAGGCCTGCAACGAGCTTTTCGGCGTGAAGGCCGAAAACTGGGATCAGATTCGCGCAAGAGGCGATTCCGGCAAGCTCTGGCAGGCGTTTTTCAAGATCACGGAACCTTTCCGGAAAAAATATCCGGCTGTGAAGTTCAATATACTTAACTACCAGGACACCCCGATCTCCGCGGAGATCATCAAGAAATTTCCGGAGAATGTGAGCCCGCAGATCCAGTTTGGCGCGCAGCTCGATTTCGACAAGCTTGCAGGCGTTGAATTTCCCGCAGGGATCGTCGGCTTCGAGGAGACCTTCACCGGTTTCGGACAGGCCGGGCCGTTTTTGCCGGAACGGACGCCCGAGCATATCGCAAAAGTTGTGCAGGCCATGGCGCGCAACCATGTGGAATCATCCAACCGCGACGGAGCGATGGGCAATGTGCGCGGCATGCAGGCGCCGGCCTACTACGTCTACGGCCGCATGATGGACGACCCCACGGCCGACTGGAAGGCCATCTACAAGGAGTTCTGCGCGGCCGCGTTCGGCAACGTGGAACCACAGATGACCAGGTTCTTCGACCGCCTGCATACACAGATAGCGGTCTATTCCGACTTCTTCGGAGTCTTCATGTCTGGCTGGAGTTCATATGGTTTTAGCCATTCCAGCAAGTGGCATGTGATGAGTATGTATCCGCCGGAATACTGCATGGAGGCGAATGCGCTCCTGACCTCGGCGGAAGGGGCGGCGAACGATCCGGACGTAAAGGCCCGTCTCCATCTCATCCGAATCGAATTCGATTATATCCGAAAGCTGTCGAGGATATTTTTCCTTCAGGACGGATGGACACTGAATCCCTCCCAGGCGAACCTGGATGCGCTTCTCGACTCGATAGACGACTGGCATGCGGATCTTGAAAAACTCGCCGGTGGTACTGGTAGAACTGTTTTCCAGCCCTTGAGCGACTGGCCTGAAATGCGGCCGTTCGGCGGCAGCCTCTACTACTATGCGGCACTTCAAGTCGACGGTTATCGGCAGGGTTGGAAGAACACGTGCCTCAACTGGGACACGAAGGCGATCCGCGCCGGAATCCTCACGGACAAGCACCAGCTCAAGGTCGCCACGGTCGAGGAAGCGCCTGGAATCGACTCGAAGGCGTGGGACAATGCGCCTGAATCGGTCTTCAAGGTCCGAGGCGACATGCCGTTTAGCAATGCGAGGACGACCCTGAAAGTCCTCCGCGACAAAGATAATCTCTATGTCCGCATTGAAAGCCTCCCCTTCTGTGGAGCCATGTTAAAAAAAGAGACTGACGGAGATATCTTCACTCAGGAATACGTCGAGCTGGGAATCATGCCATCGGATTCGGGCGGAAAGATCTACCGGCTGGCGGCCAACCCGGTCGAAGGCTCGCGCTACGATTCGGTCTTTACGCCTGATAAAAACAACCGGCTGGGTGCGGATGTGAAATGGAACGGCAAATGGGAGTTTGCCTTCAGGAAAAATCAGCCTGTAGATCCTCCTGAGGGAATCGCTGGAGTCTGGACAGCGTGGTTCAAAATTCCGTTCTCCGATTTCGGTGCCAAGACGCCTGCTGCGGGAGAGACTTGGGGCTTCAACGCGGCTAGAAACAGAATTGGCCAGTATCTGCTCTGGAAAGATGCCCCTGGCGTGACGGACACCAAGGCGCTCGGAGAACTCATTTTCTGAAGATTTGCATTCGGCATCAGAAAGCCTTCCGTGCGGGATCGCCCGTCGGAAGGCAAATGACAGCAGGTATCTGCGGCTAAGAACTGCAAGGCACCTGATTTCGTGACGGCTCAAAAGACCGTAACGGAATCAGATGGAATATATAAAAAAAAGGAGAGTGCTGACAATGAACGAGAGTATTGACATCGGGACGCGCCGTGAACTGTTTGTGGACCGATATCTAATCGATCGGATGAGGGATGTGGAACTGCATCTGCACACCCCCCAGAAGATGCCGTTGGCCGACCATCCCATCAGAGGCGCATATATGACAGTCATTAAGGACGGGGAGCAATACAGGGCGTATTATCGTGGATACCGCCCCGGCTACAGAGGGTCGCAGGACGATGGAAATCCCGGCGAGATCACATGTTACGCCGAGAGCCGTGACGGGCATGAATGGGCCTTCCCAGATCTCGGACTTTACGAGATCGCCAACTGTCAAGACAGGGAAATATGGAGTCTCTCAAATAATGCGATACTGGCAGATCAGCCTCCATTCAGCCATAACTTCTCCCCTTTCCTAGATGTGCGGCCCGGCGTGGATGGACAGGAACGCTACAAGGCTTTGGCCGGAAGCGTGGACTATAGCAATCGGATGAAGGCGCCGAAGGATGGGCTGCATGCGTTTGTGTCGGCGGACGGCCTTCGCTGGCGCAAGAAAGGCGGACAACCGGTCATTCCATATGATTCGGCGTGGACCAACGCGTTCGACTCGCAAAACGTTTCGTTCTGGTCGGAAGCTGAACGGCAATATGTCTGCTACTTCCGGACTTGGGGGTCGCCCCATGGAAATCTTCGCAATATTTCGCGGGCGACTTCGCCGGATTACGAACATTGGAGTCGGCCTGTGCCCACAAATCCGAATCTGCCCGGCGAGCACCTGTATACCAGCCAGACACATCCCTATTTCCGCGCTCCGCATATCTATATCGCCCTTCCAACACGATTTACCTCCGGTCGGGTCGACGCTAAGAATGTGAGAAACGCCATGAGTGGGAGTTCGGAGATCATGTTCATGTCCTCCCGCGCCGGAACGGACCACTATGAGCGGATTTTCACCGAGGCCTTCATCCGTCCCGGCCTCGATCCCGCCCGCTGGGGCGACCGGGCGAATTATGCCGCGCTCAATGTCGTGCCGACAGGACCGGAGGAAATGTCCATCTATCATGAGCACAGCGGACACCGGTATGTGCTGAGGACCGATGGGTTTGTGTCGGCCAAGGCCGGAACTGCAGAAGGTGAACTCTTGACCAAGCCGCTTGTGTTCACAGGAGAATCGCTGCGTCTGAACTACTCGACTGCGGCCGCAGGCTCGGTTCAGGTTGAAATTCAAGATGAGGCCGGGAAGGCCATCCCTGGTTTCGCCCTGAACGACATGGCTCCGCGATTCGGAGACGAACTGGAGGCCACGATGATCTGGGGAGCGAGTGGCGACGTAAGCCGGCTGGCCGGCCGGCCGGTGCGCCTGAGATTCGTGTTGAAAGAGGCGGATGTGTTCGCATTGCGGTTCAGGGAAAAGAGCGAGCCTGTGGATGCCGCCGAGCTGCACCGCCGGAATCGGGAAACGTATGCGGCGAGGTTAGCCATGCCGCCGCCGCAAGTGCGGGTGAAGCAGATGCCGAAAGGCGCGGGCGGTGATCCGCTCAAGGTGGACTGGAGCAAGGCGGCCAGGACTGGGGAATGGGTTACGGAACAGGCGGCTCCAGGCGTCCGGAAGGTGGACGCGCGGCTCGCGCATGATGGCGAGTATCTTTATGTCAGGCTGATGGACGATTCAAAGGCCGAATCCCTGGTGAATCATGCGACGCCCTGGGGCGGTGACGACTGGGAAATGACTGTCGCGCCACAGCGGGGAACCATGCCATACCGGCATATTGGGATCAATCCCCAGGGCGGGCATATTGACCGGGCGGACGGCGAAACCGACTGGCAGTGGGATAGCGGCGTGAAAGTCGTCTCCGAACCCGGTGCGACGGGCTGGACTGTAAGCCTCGCGTTTCCACTGGGTCAACTGACAGTCGGCGGGGTCAGGCCGGGCCAGAGCGTCTATGTGAACATGAAGAGGGCGACTGCCGGCAGAGTGGACAATAGCCTGGTGTGGTGCCCGGTTTTTGGAGGGCATTTTATCTCGCCGAATGCGCAGGGGGAAGTCATCCTGGAATCAAACAGAAAAGGAGATTAGTGATGAACATGCAGGGATCTAGAATTCCAATGTGCCTGGGATGCATGTTGTAGCTCTGTCCCTTGGATACGTAAGTATTTAGTGGACTATGTCAGCAGATTCAATACGGCTATATCTGCTTGAAGTGAATACTTACGTGAATATTTACTTTTTTCCCATTGTTATAGCAGTAGGATAGTGCTATATTACCAACATGTCCAGTAGCATACAGGAAGCACAGGAGGATACAGATGCAGATGAAAAATTTCAGTCGGCGCAATCGGTCGGAAATAATCATGCCCTTCACTTTAATCGAACTCCTTGTGGCTGCGCCCGGCGTAGTTCTGAATCGCATTGCGATTCAAACGAAGACGAGAGCACATTCGATCAAGTTCACCTTGATCGAATTGCTCGTGGTGATTGCAATCATCTCCATCCTCATGGC
>CAIQLG010000112.1 GCA_903872565.1 uncultured Lentisphaerota bacterium
AAAACCTATTATAATTACAACTCGAGAAATCAAGTGCTTGCACTTTGGGGAGATGTGCCTTATCCGACTGAATATTCCTATGATTCCTACGGCAGGATGTCCACCCTGAACACCTACCGCGGCACTTCCGCAGATTTCACCCAGTCAACCTGGCCTTCAAGCCCTGGAACCGCCGACACCACGACATGGACTTATCAGGAATCCACAGGACTTCTGACAGCCAAAACCTACGCCGATGCCAAGTCTGTTTCCTACACATACACCGCCGATGGAAAGCTTGCCACCCGCACATGGTCCCGCCTTGACGGTAGCAATCCCCTTGTCACTTCCTATTCATATGATACCGCCGCCGACCTGACGGGAATCGCCTATTCGGATTCGACACCAGCGGTAGGATTCACCTATAATCGCCTTGGACAGGAGACCTCCGTCTCTGATGCTCTAGGAAATAGAATATTTTCCTATAATAACCATCTACAGCTTTCAACCGAGGGAATCGATGGTCTTTACGATAGGACAATCACGCATGGCTATGATTCCATTGGAAGAAACAATGCGCTTTCACTTGACAGCGGATATTCCCTGAGCTACTCTCATGATGGTTATGGGAGGCATAATGGACTTGCGATGAATAACCAGACAATAACCTATGGATTCACAGCCAATTCCAATCTGATCGGCTCGATAACCCGCACAAACGGAATAAATACAGCAATTTCATACGAATCCAACCGCAATGCTATCACTCAAATTCAGCATGCCAATACAAGCAATCTTGCGACCTACGGCTTTACTAACGATACTTTAGGCAGAAGAACGGCCATGGCTAAATCAGGCTCGGCATTTTCACAGTCCGACACCATTGACTATGGCTATAATGACCGTTCAGAAGTCGTTTCCGCAGAATCACAGAACATTTCCTCATACGACTATGGTTTCAGTTTTGACCCGATGGGAAACAGAATTACCTCGCGAATAGAAGCAGTGACGCGGGGGTATACAAAAAATAATTTGAATCAATATACCGCAATCACCAATCCTACGGGTTCGCCGACTTATGATTTCGATGGAAATATGACAAGTATGCCCCTGGGTGCTACCCAGTGGTCATTGACTTGGGATGCCGAAAATCGCCTAATATCGGCAGTCAAAAATGAAGACACAAAACTGGAATTTGCTTATGACTATATGTCCCGCAGAATTTTCAAAAAGGTTTATTCCTGGGACTCTGATCACTGGTCACTAACCAATTACAACTTATTTATCTACAATGGTTACCGCCAGATTGAGAGAATTTCAGTTAATGGTGAAAACCAAACAGTTCTCCAGCGTTTTGCATGGTCTCTCGATGACCAGTTGCGTTTGATAGCCGATATTTCCTCAAGCATCACATATTCTGTCCACCATGATGCCAATCGGAATGTTTCTGAACTTACCGCACCGGATGGCTCGCTTGTCGCCCATTACGAATATGCGCCTTTCGGAGCCTTGACCGTCTCAACAGGCTCCTACGCAAACTCGAATCCATTCAGATTCTCATCGGAATACTTCGATTCAGAAACTGGGCTGGTCTATTTTTGCCGACGTTATTACTCACCAGAATTAGGAAGATGGTTAAGCCGCGATCCGATCGAAGAATTTGGGGGATGGAATCTGTACGGAATGGGGAACGATTTTCTGAATAGATGTGATTATCGCGGCTTATGGTCTGGCAGCGATCACAATACTTTCACTGCATCGGGTTTTGATGACGTGACAGCCGGTGGCAACTATGATCCCGATGCTCTCGGGGGGATACGGGGAATTATAGAGGATGCAAATGTAAAAACGGATCGGGATCACTTTTGGGACTCAGAGTATCATTTCACTGATGATGCGGGAGCTTATGCTAAAAAGCTAAATGATCTGTCAGATGAATTTAATGGATCACTTAATGCAAACAATGGAAATCCTTCTTACGAAGATTGCAAGAAAGCGCTTGAAACATTGGGGAACCTTTCCCACGCATGGCAGGATTATTACGCCCACGCGATAGACAAAAACAGCAACGGAAGCATATATATTGAAAATGGAGTAACTCTTGCCACTGTAGGAAGTGTCAGTGGTAACCCTGAGAAACCAGGTGATAATATGAAACCAGTAAGTTTTTCATTGTGGCTTTTTGGAGCTGAACACGGGATTAGTGAACCTGGAGATAGGGCTCCAGATAGAATAAACCGCAGGTGGCAAGCAGCAGAGTTTACTGCCGTCAAATACAAAAAACTTTTGATGGATCAATGGTGGCCAAAATGCTACTGCCTATATTGCAAGGAGTGGAAAAATGGAAAGTAAACACTTCTTTTCTCTGGCGATTATTGCACTAATGACGATATGTTGTTCCGGATGTGGGACACTTATCGGAACGACAATCAACACGACTGTCAGCCCTGATTTTAATATTAAGGAGTACAAAAGATTTCACTCACATTATGATGATGAAACATATCCTTTTCTTGGTCTGGAAGTAAATGTTTTTTTTAAAGATGACAATCTCAAAAGATTTTTAGGTAAATATGGGGAATATTCAAGTGGCGATATGCTGGTATTAGTTAACGGGCATTTAGGATTTGGCCTTCCTCCAGGTTTAATTAGTCATCAATTCGACTTCGGTTATACTTTTCCCCGTCTGGTGAGCGTTGAGATTCAGGATGCAGTCACGAAAAAACAACTATTGCTTTGTGTCTACAAATCGGGTTTTTTCTCGATGTGCTCATATTCCGATTGCAGGAAGATGATAATTGCGGAATTGCAAAAAGCCTTTGATGAAAGCAGGAAAAAACATGAAGTTGAACAACCTGCATCTGCACCGAAGTGAGGAAATTGTCGTGCAACATCTAATTTGGAATATTTACATGGAAATCCAGGGATTAAATCCAGATTACTCCAATAATAAAAAGTTGTGGACACAAGTTTTTATCGCATATAATAATTATCTGCAAATTTCATCAGAAACTATTGACGGAAGTTCAGGAGGACTATATAGTAAAACATTGAGTCGCTCATACGCAAATACAGGCGTTATCGGGAGGTACACTGGCGTGAACATCGGAAGCGAATACGGCGTTACTTACGGCTACGACACTTATGGCAGGCCTTCGTCTCTTACAAATGGGTCAGATGAATTCACATATAATTATCTTCCATCTTCCAATCTTATATCTTCCATCTCCTATCCT
>CAIQLG010000113.1 GCA_903872565.1 uncultured Lentisphaerota bacterium
AATTTATTCAGGCTCGACAGGCAACTGGACACTTGCTGCTGACCTCCGCTTTGTATACGATGGTTATCTCCAGATTGAAGAACTTGCTCTTGACATTCCTAATTCTCAATTCGTAATTCGTAATTGCCGCGTCTGGTCGCCTGCACTTCAGGGGCTTGGCAGTGAAAAATATCTGTCCGAAACACAGGCATCTACCACGTATTATGCCTTGGGCGACGCGAACAAGAACATCACGGAATATCTTGATGCTTCGGGAAGCATCAAGGCGCACTACGAGTTTTCGCCGTTTGGAAAAGTTGTAACTGCCACAGGAACAATGTCGGGTGATTTCAACTATCGTTTTTCAAGCGAATATTTGGACGTGGAAACTGGGCTGGTTTATTATAGTTACAGGTACTACACCCCCGAGCTCGGGAGATGGACCGGGAGAGATCCGATAGAAGAGGAAGGTGGATGGAATCTGTATGCGATGGTGGGGAATAATCCCATTGAGTTCTTGGATCTACTAGGAATAGTTTCCTATAATTATACAATAAGTGATCTCGAACGAACTGATTCAGGTCCGAGAGGTCGCATAATCCCAGATATTACGCTCGAAGGTGAATGCGTATGCAATAAAACTGACGGATTATGGTATCTGAGTTTCTCTTTTGAAGGAAATATTTCTGTTCAAATTACGATGGAAAAAAACATTAATATATGGAATGATTTTTATAGGAGTCAATTCCCAAATAGACCAGATTTAGTTCTTGATTTTACGGGGCTTTTAAATCATGAAACATCCCATCTCATAGCCGTATCTTCTATGATAAATTCATATGGGGATAGTTTGAAGAGGGATGAAATTGGTTATAAGAGTCTTCTCGCATGCGGGAAAGTTGCATATGACCTAATTGAAGATTTTGATAAAAAGTTTGATTATTTCAAGACCTGGCAAAATTCTTCTACAGACCATAAACATCCAGAGGGGTGGGATAAATATGTCTTGGAACCTGGTACACCTAAAGATATTTTTGATATCTGGCTAAAGAAGGTGAAAAAATGATTGTAGAACTAAATAACTTAATAAAGCCTATATTTTCATTGCATTCTTACTTTGTGATAACCTTATTGTTTATATTTAGCTTTTCAGCAAAAGCGATTGACGACTATGAGGATATAAGCATAAGCATTATAGTGGTTAATGGAGCTGTTGTTTATAAATGTTATGACCGGGATATGGAACTATTTGATATCATAAGAGTATTGGTAGATTTCCGTGATAATGTCCTTCGTGATAGTGAATCGATGTCAATTACAATAGAAGCGGATGAGCAAGTCCCGTTATCATCTCTACTTTATGCGTATAACTTGCTTTCAGAAAAAATAACTCAAAATATTAAATGCAGGGTAAAAGGATATGATTTACTTGTCAAAAAGGCCATCGTTCTTCAACGTCCCCGTGTGACGGCTCTTCCAAGGGAAGCTACATCGATGCAAAATGAAGAAGAACTGGAAGAGACAAAAAATATAAGTAACATGTTCTCATTGAACAGGGGGATTACTTACATTATCATAATCATCATCTTACTCGGCGGCATGTTTATTTCATACAAGTATGGCGAAAGTAGAGGGCGAAAGGAAGGAGGGAAAGACGACCAAGAACCCCGATGGCTCATGGGAAAGTTATGATTATGGGCGGATCAGGGTCACACCTCCGTTTTTCTTTTTATTTTAACAGTTGGGGTTAGGCGGTTTTTTACATTCGTTTTTTCTTTTAGCTGCAAGTTGTTGATTTCCAATGGACAGCCTCCCTCGCTCGCTTCGCTCTCTCGGCATGCCCGCCGTAGCGCTTTGGCGAAGGCTGGGTCGGACATGGCCTCCTTCGCTGATGCTCAGTTCCGTCTTCGCTCTTCGAGCTACGCCGGACACGCGGGATGGCGCCATGTCTGCGTCTTCCTGTGCGTATCCGCACGCAGACAGGTGCGACGCACAGGCAGGCACCCCAATGCCTCAATGCCCGCCCCGCCTGTCCTGCCTGTCCCTCATAGCTCGCAGAGCGGAGTGGGAAACCCCGTCGGCACTTCCACAGAACAGAGGCATCGGGGTCACACCTATTTGTTATATTATA
>CAIQLG010000114.1 GCA_903872565.1 uncultured Lentisphaerota bacterium
AAGGAGATGAGCTCGAGTGGTTCATCGAAGATAAGAACACAATGATCCTCAGAAGAAAAAAGTTAAGAAAAATGGGAAATTTAAAATGTGACTTCCAGTAGATAATCTCGTGCGGAAAGACTTCCGCCGAGATTATCTAGAAGAAGCTTTAAAAAGAGCGAATGAAGGAATTATTGACGTTGAAGAAAGTGAAATACCAGATGATGAAGAAAATAAAGTTAATGAGCAAAACACAAATCAAATATCGATAATGGATAATTCAACTCCAAGTCAAAGCATAATTTCAGAAATTAAAAAAAAGAATAAATCTAAAGAAATCTTTGGTCAACCCATCGATTTCAGAGGACTCAGGTTTGCTCCAATAAATGAGCAAGGTGTTGTATATTTATTCGGTATGATTTCTAGTGAGATTGGATTCTACATTGAGTCTGTTCGAACTGGATTCCCTGACTGTGAAGGAAAGCGTTGTTTTGATAAGAAGAACAACCTTTGGGAACATGTGAAAATTGAATTTGAATTTAAGTCATCTAATTTTTCACAACACGGACATAATCCTGATGAGTGCGATGTGATAGTCTGCTGGCAAAATGATTGGGAAGACTGTCCATTGGAAGTAATTGAACTTAAAGAAGAAATAAGAAAATTACCAAAGAATTTAAAATTTGCCTAAGGTGCATGAGCGTGTCGTTAATGCAACTAATTTTTAGATTACAAAGTTTTGTCAGACTCTAAAAAATAGAGGTCGCGTTCTTTGTTTTCTATCTTCTGGAGCCGTTCGGCGACCTGCTGTTTCGTCTTCGGGTTTGCGATTTTCGCAAGTTCTTCGCGAATGATCTTTTCCTCTCGAAGCACAGCAACTCCTTGATTTTTCTATTTTATCATATAAATTTCTGTAATAACAATAGACAATAATCACTAAAGGAGATTCAATATGCCTACTATAGCTGATGTTACTACGCAAGCCTTATCGTTCCCCTCGAAATCAAGGGCAATTTTAGCTGATCTTCTACTTGATAGCCTAAATGAAGTGGAAAGTACCAACTATGACAAATTATGGCTTATCGAAGCTAAGCGTAGGGACAAGGAAATTACAGATAACAACGTGTCCTGTAAAACTCATTCAGAAGTGCTGAAACGTGCTAAAAAGGAATTGCAATGCAGATAATATATCATCCTGAAGCAGAAGAAGAGATGATATCGGCATCAAAATATTATGAAAGTCAAGTCGAAGGCTTGGGAATAAAATTTTTAGATGATTTGGATCAGACTGTAGATGAAATATCAAATTCTCCTGGAATGTGGATTACTATTAGTGAGGATATAAAAAGGCATCAATTTACTCACTTTCCTTTTGCCATTATTTATCGGGTGGTTGCTTCCAAGATTAGAGTCTTAGCTGTTATGAATTTGCACAGAGAACCTAATTACTGGGTAAAAAGAAAATAATTTTAAATCATCCGGAAAGACAGAAGCAAAGACTTGAGAGAATGTAAGATCGAACGCGTTGCTCGTATGAAGAAACGTAAAACTATTTAATAAGTTGCAGGTTCTGAAAATAGAACCTTTGAGGTGAATCAGTGAATCCAAGAATAACTGATGTAAAACCGATTGAAGGCTATAAGTTGTCCTTAAAATTCACCAGTGGAGAAAATGGACTGTATGATTGTTCCCCTCTTTTGAATTTTGGCGTGTTCAGAGAGCTTCGTGATGTAAACTATTTTAACAAGGCCAAGGTAGTTGATGGAACTGTTGCATGGCCCAACGAACAGGACATTTGTCCGGATACTCTATATATCGATGCAATAAAAAACGCGAAAACCAAATCCCGCCGACAGCCAAAAGCGCAGCGATTGATTTGATGCGTTAATACTACTAATTTTTAGATCACAAAGTTTTGTCTGACACTAAAAATAGAGGTCGTGTTCTTTGTTTTCTATGCGTTGCAGCCGTTCGGCAACCTGCTGTTTCGTCTTCGGATTTGCGATTTTCGCAAGTTCTTTGCAGATGATCTTTTCCCCTTCGGCCTTGGTTTCGGGGCCAGCATAGTCCAAGAGATATTCCTTGAGTGTAAGCAGTGCGTTTGGCGTGCAGAACTTCTCGATGAAACCCGGGATCGCGAACTCCATGAACTGCTGTCCGGTCCGGCCCGAGCGATAGCAGGATGTGCAGAAACTCGGGACATAGCCAGTCTTTATAAGTTCGCAAAGTATTTCATCCATCGGGCGCACATCGCCTATCTGGAATTGCTCCTTGTTGAGCTCCTGGCCGTCTTCCTTTTTCGTGTATCCGGCAAGTTCGATCCTGGTACCGGCATCAATTTGGGAAACGCCAAACCCGAGCACCTCGCGCCTGATCTGCGGGGTTTCCCTGGCAGTCAGAATCATTCCTGTGTAAGGGACTGAGAGCCGCAGTATTGCCACAAGCCTCTTGAAATCATAGTCGCTGACGAAATATTTCGGGTCGAGGTCAACGCCGTGCGCTGGTCTCACCCTCGGAAAACTTATCGTGTGGGGTCCGACCCCGAAGATATTCTGCAGGAACAGCGAATGCGTCACCAAACCGAGCACCTCGAACTTCCACTTGTACAGGCCGAAAAGGGCGCCGATCCCCATGTCGTCGCAACCTGCCTCGTAGGCGCGTGTGAGGCCGTCAAGCCGCCACAGATAGTCGCCCTTGTGGGTCTGCGCCGGATGGACTTTCCTGTAAGTTTCGTGATGATACGTCTCCTGAAAAATCTGATATGTTCCGATTCCCGCCGCCTTCACCTTTGCATATCCTTCGTGATCGAGCGGCGCAGCATTTATATTGACTCTGCGAATTTCGCCGAAATTCTTCTTGAAGTCATAAACTTTTCTCACCGTGTCCGAAATAAAGTCCGCAGTATATGCCGGATGTTCCCCGAAAACCAGGATTAGCCTCTTGTGTCCCTTGTCAACCAGTGCCTCGATCTGCGAGAGAAGCTCATCCTCGTTAAGTGTTTTCCTGACTGTTGTCCGCAGGCTTTTGCGAAATGCGCAATAGACACAGTCATTTATGCAGTAGTTTCCGATATATAGCGGGGCGAAGATTACTATCCTGTTGCCGTACACATCCTTCTTGAGCTGTCTCGCAGCGTTGAATATTTCCTCGACAAGGTCTTGCGACTCTGCCGCAAGCAGAATGGCGGTCTCTTCAATCTGGAGAGGTTTTTTCTCCATGCTCTTGGCAATTATTTCTCTTACCCTCGCCTTGTCCTCTTTCGTGTTCGATATGAGTTTCTCAAGCTTGTTGTCGTCTATGAAATCCGAACAACTCTTGGAAAGTATCTCTTTCATGGCAAAACCTCTTAAATTATTATTATTGTGACGCCATCGCCTTCTGGAAGCCCAATTTCCTCGCCAGGCCTTACAGAAGAAACGGAGGGATGCTGTTTCAGGAATGCTCTGACACGGGCTCTCAGTGTTCCGGTGCCTTTGCCGTGGTTTATCATGACAGTGATGTTCTTATGGAGTGAGATGAAATTTTTCAGGCGGAACACCGCATCGTCCCCGGTAAGGCCGTGAAGATCAAACAGCTGATCATAGAAAATCGTGTTCCTACCAGATTTTCTCATTCTGCCTTTTTCTTCGGGATGTCGAATGCTATTCCTGAATCTTTTCACTATCAATCTTCCGTCTTCATCTTGGAAATTTGTTCGACAAGGCTGGAGTGCTTCTTGTACCATGAGATGAATTCAGGGATTCCCTTTTCGATCGAAGTCGAGGGTGAGAATCCGAGTTTCTTCTGTGCGCGGTCAATCTCCGCATAGCTTTCGAGGACATCTCCTGGCTGAAGCGGGAGCATTTTCTTCTCCGCCTTGAATCCGAGCTGCTCCTCTATTATTGAAATCACATACATGAGCTCTTCGCTCTTGTGGTTTCCGAGATTGAATATTTCATATCGTTCGAGGTTCTGATTGAAAAGAGAAGCCTCAATCCCGCTTACGATGTCGTCAATGAAGGTGAAATCCCTTCTCATTTTTCCAAAGTTGAACACCTTGATTGGTTTTCCCTTCAAAATGGCCTCTGTGAAGAGCCACATCGCCATGTCAGGCCTTCCCCAGGGGCCATATACGGTGAAAAACCTAAGTCCCACAGTCTCCATTCCATAGAGATGCGAATAGCAGTGGGCCATAAGCTCGTTCGCCTTCTTTGTCGCGGCGTAGAGGCTGATCGGATTGTCAACCGTGTCCGACTCGGAAAAAGGAATTTTCTTGTTTCCTCCATATACGCTTGAGCTGGAGGCATATACAAGACGCCTTATCTTCCTGTGGCGGACCATTTCGAGAATGTTGAGAAATGATGTCAGATTGCTTTCCTCGTAGGCATGGGGATTTGTCAGGGAATATCTTACACCTGCCTGCGCGGCGAGATGGCATACCGCAGAAAACTTGAATTCATCAAAAAGTTTGGTGATGCCTTTCCTGTCGGCGAGATTCAGCCTTCTCTCGGTGAAATTCGGATTTTTGCGCAGGATTTCGGACCTCGCCTCCTTGAGTACCACCGGGTAGTAGGAGTTGAAACTGTCCGCCCCAACAACTGAATAGCCCTTTTCCAGGAGTCTAAGACTAGTATGGAACCCGATGAACCCGGCAGTTCCGGTGACCAATATTTTTTCGTTACCCATTTAGTTCCTTTCAAAGTGACAATGTGTCATAGTATCAAGGTGTCAGCCCCGCCGTATGGCTGGGGTCAAAGTTTTTTCTGACACTCTGACACAGTTATTTCCAGGGGAAATAACGATGACACTCTGACACTAGAGATAATGCTTTTTTTATTTCCATTCCAATTCCATGCGTCTTTGCTTTTTCTTAACTCAAATCCAATAATCCAATAATCCGTCATCCTGTGGGATGACTATGTATTTATGTATGACTGTGATCAGGCTTTGAAAACATTTCTCGCCTTTTTGACAGCGTTCCGGGTGTCAACCACGACCTTCCCGAGCTTGGCCAATGCGTCATGATCCACATTGTCGTGGGCGGTCGCCACGACGATTATGTCATACTTTGTGTTTTTCGTCAGCTTTATGCTTTTCTTTCCAAAGTATTTTGCGTATTCCCTGAGTTTTGGGACGACCGGGCAAAAAGGATCATAGTAGTCAACCTTGGAACCTTTTTCCTCGAAAAGTTTCCACAGCATAAATGATGGGCTTTCCCTTAGGTCGTCTATGTTTTTCTTGTATGCAAGGCCTACGATGAGCAATTTCGCGCCCTTGAGCGTAAGCCCTGCGTTGTTTGCGGCCTCCATCGTTCTTTCCACGACATAATAAGGCATACGGGTGTTTATCTCGCCGGCGAGCTCGATGAATCTTGTCGGGCTGTCATATTCCCTCGCCTTCCAGGTGAGATAGAAAGGGTCTATGGGAATGCAGTGTCCACCAAGACCGGGGCCCGGATAGAACGGCATGAAGCCGAAAGGCTTGGTTTTCGCCGCATTGATGACTTCCCACACATCTATTCCCATCTTGTCGAAAACGACTTTAATCTCGTTCACAAGGGCGATGTTTATGCACCGGAAAATATTCTCGAGAAGTTTTGTGGCCTCGGCTGTCGCCGCGCTCGACACAAGGACGGTCCTGCATATCACGCAGTCGTAGAGCGTCTTGGCGATTTTCAAGCTGTCCTTGTCGTCCGCCCCGACGACTTTCGGGATTGTCGATGTCGAGAAATCCTTGTTGTTGGGATCTTCGCGTTCGGGAGAAAAACACACGTAGAAATCCTTGCCAGCCCGCAGTTTTTTCGAGGCCTCAAGGATGGGAGTGAGGACTTCGGCCGTTGTCCCGGGATATGTTGTTGACTCGAGGGAAAACAATTGGCCTTTCCTTACGTAGGGAGAAAGAGTCTGTGCGGTCGAGACGATGTAGCTCATATCCGGTTCGCGGTGGTGCGTGAGGGGAGTCGGAACACAGATGATCACGGCATCACAGTTCGAACTTTTCGAGAAATCAGACGTCGCTGTGAAAAGCTTTGTCGAGTTCATGCCTTTAAGTTTCTCGGCCGGAATATGTTTTATATAGCTCTGCGAATTACGCAGCATCTTTATCTTTTCGGCATCAATGTCGAATCCGATGACATTGAATCCGGCCTTGACGAATTCCCCGGCGAGCGGAAGCCCCACATATCCAAGCCCTACGATACCGACAACAGCATTTCTCTCATTGATTTTCCTGATCAGATCGTTCACCATGATTTTTCACCCATCACTATTAATGTTAATCCTAAGTCAAATGTAAAAGCAAGACATATAATGTAGCAGGCTATTGTAAAATGTAAATGTAACTTGACTATTTTTAGCAATCCCGGAGTAACCCGCCAGTCTTTTCCGGCGAATGTTTTTTTTGAGAGACAGTCCCGAGACGGAAGCGCCCGGGATCTTCGACTTTCCACCTTCGTTCGCTCGCGAACTACGGCGCGACATGCCACGCCGTCCAGGGGCGGTCGAGGTGGAACTCGACCCTCCATCGCCAAAGATACGACTAAAACTGACGCATTACATCCCGGATTTTCATTCGTCCCTATTTTTCGGGCCAGATGACACCACAGTCCTTTTTCTCCCTGTCATTGCTGTAGTAGATGGGACCACCCTTCTCTCTGGGAGATCCGCCCCTATATCCCGGAGAGCCTTTGACAAGCCGCCAGTCCTCCTTCTCCTGATTGATGAACAGCGGCGCATAAAATATGTTTTTCTTGGAATGGCAGTATCGTGACATTTTAACTGGGGTCTTTATGATGTCATTTTCCTCCATGGTGCGATTTTCGAACTGAAAAACCGAAAGCCCCTGCTCTCCAAATATTAGTGAACCAGAAATGGAGATAGACTTGTTTGTCACTATCTCGTTCGTCCGTTTTATCCTAGATCCTTTGTCAGAAAAAACTATTGCAAAATATTTTCCATACACAATGCAGTCTGTGAGATCCACTGTTCCTCCGTCAATCCAGAGCGCGGCATTCTGGGACAGGCCTCTGTTCTGTGAAACTATTGTGCAGTGGTTCAGTAACACACTGTGGCATTTCTCTACAATCATTCCTCTCATAAAGCAGTTGTCAAAGACGATCTGGGAACCTCTCACAACCATGGTCTCCTCGTCGTTGAAGATACAGTTTCTGATGGTGATGCCACCCGAGTCCGGAAGCACCGAGATACTGTTCGGAACGATGCTGAATTTGCCCTTGTTGATCCTTATGTTGGAAATTTCGACGGACTGCGCGGTTATCGTAAGGCTGTCTTCGAATACGACACCTTCCTCTCCGATGAGCTTGAGGCCGGTCAGGCTGAGCCTGAATTCACCTCGCCCTATACTGCTCTGTTCCAGTTTCTCCTTGGAACGGTCTCTGTCATTCCCTGTTCCGGCTCCAAATCTGTAGACACCCTTCTTAAGGAATATGGTTGTGAAGTTGTCGGCCTTCTCAAGCACATTGCACAACTCCTGTCCTGGAGGGAGGCCTTCCTTGCCGGAAATGACGATTTCCCTTTCTCCAGCCTTCTGCTTGTCGTTGAGAAGATTGAAGCAGTATTTTTTCAAAGACTCAACTATGCTGATGTTTTTATTTAGGAATTCAGTGTTATCGAATTCCGCTTCATAGATTTTGAGATCTGCAAGAAGTTTTGATCCGTCGGAGCTGTTCAATTTTCTGGACACTGATTCCATAAACTTTTCAGTATTGTCAGGATTGAAAACGATGGAATACTTATCAAGAATGTCCTTAAGAGCCTTTTTTGCCTCCAGCTCGCCGAACTCGGTGATGAAATGATTTCCGGTTCCATATGGCATTTTATCAAAATTCTGATATCCCTCCTGAAAATCTCCGAGTTCGCAAAACACAAGACCTCTCAGCAGAGAATGACTGTCTCCATCCATGTCCTCAACTTTTTTCCTCAATTGTTTTTTAGTCATACCTCCTTTCGCCACAGCCTGATGCATTTGCGCATAGGCCTCAATATCCGACTTGATCTCCACTATTATATCTCGGATTATAGCGGCCTGCGGTTTTTGAAGAAGCGTATCCATTTCGGAGATTATGGCCTTGAAATCGAAACTCCGGGCAGCAGCAATATTTTTTTCCAAAATCGCATCCAGCATCTTTATTGTTTCAGCTTTCTGCAGTTCTATAAGAGAAACTCCCTCGAGAATTTTCCTGGACAGTTCCGCCCTTTGCCTCTTGGTTTCCACGGCAAATTTGCCGTTGTAGCCGTCCAGGGCGATGACCGCCTCTTTGGTATCCCCTTTCTCGAGAAGCGGTTTGAGGGAATTGATGATCTCATGTACTGTATCCTCTATTTCCCTCTGTTTCTTTTTCTCCAAGTCAAAGATCCTATCGTTTATGTCGCCTACGGCTTTCATGTTATTTTTCAGGACATAAGTTCTTTTCAAATCCTCATACTTCCGAATTGCTCCATCAAAATCATCGGGGTTAGCGGCGATAGATTTCTCAATCTCCTCTTTTTCCGTCTTGAAATCCAAGGTTGCCGGAACAGGCTTTTTCACTTCTCCCGGCGACTCGTTTTTCTCCTGGACTGGCGAAGATTCCTTTTCGACTCGAGGCAATTGCTGAATTGTTTTTTCGGGAACTGGTTCCAATACGGTACTTGTCGAGGAGCGGTTCAGATTGATAAGCCATATCGCAAAGATCAAGGTTGCCACAAACACAATTGCAAGGAGAATAAGTTGCCACGAAGAAGATGAGTCATCGTGTCTTTTCCAATTTTTATTGAAGGGAGTGAACTTTTTCCCGGGAAAGACCCTGCCTGCAGCCGTTTTGACGACCCTCTCATCAGTCTTTTTCCTAGCATGTAATTTCTTTTCCGGTCTGCCTGCGGGAAAACCCGAGAGTTCCGCCTGACGAGGTTCATGAGTAGCATAGCTGCCCCATATGTTGAATCTCTTTCTGAATTCTAACACGCGGTGTTCTGGACTCATTGCATCTAAAATGCCTTGTATCCTATTGATTATTTCAGGATATGAGGACATCCGCTTCCTGGGATCTCCTTCCATGAGGGAACTAATAAGGGAAAGGACTGGATGAGAAATTTTTATTTTTTTTGCGATAGCCTCAGGCAGAATAGGATAAGTTGTGGATCCAGACTCTGGTAAATCGCCGGGGTGGCTTCCAGTAATAAGAAAATAAAGTAGGCAGCCAAGCGAGTATATGTCGCAGAGATTGCTATCCGATATTCCATCATTGTTGAATTCTGGACTGAGATACCTGGTGTCCCAAATGTTAAGGCCTTCATCGAGCAGGCGTGTCTCATTCACGAGGAATGAAGCAAGCCCGCAATCCAGGAGCCTCACATCGAGACGGTTAATTATGAGAAGAACTGTTTCGGGATTGAGATTGAGATGGACACCCTTGTCTTTATCCCAAAGCTCGTAGAGGGCTCTTGCAATGTTTCTCACTATCATCAATGCGTCTTCGCACCGCACTGGGGCACCCAATGCAAATTCCGAGAGACTTCTTGCGTGCTCAATGTGCTTGTAAGCGAAAAATGTCCTGCCCTTAACAAGGTTTCTGTCAATGAGGAAAGGCAGCTCGTTGATCTGCGTGGATCCATACTTGATGATACAGTCGCTGAATTTGCCAAAGTCGGACACCCGCTTCACGAAAAAGGAAGTGGGAACCTTTACATCAACCTGGCAAGAGGGCTCCTTGCTCTTGTTTTGCGCAAGATATGAAACCCAGACGAGATTGGATTCCACAACCTTCACTATCCGGTAATCACCCAGGAACGATCCGGGACTTAGCCGCGGATCCGGGGCGATCTGTGTGAAATTGCAAAGAGGGCATTCAACCATCTCGCCCAGATTCTCATATTCAGTCTGAATCAGATTTTGACAATTCGAACACTTAAACAATAGCATGGCAACAACCCCAGATTATACATCTTTTAGCTTCGTCATAAGGAACTCCTGCATTTCAATGGCTGTAAGCTCCCTGTTGTAGCCTTTCGCCAATAAGGCTCCGAAATCTTTGCCGACACGGACAGCTTCTTCCCTTACTTTCGGATTGGCAAGGATATCCGGGATCTGATCTGGACATTCAACCCCGGTCAGTGCGGGAATTCCTACAGGGCAGTTTTTCCCATAGCCGCAGTAAAAGCAGGAAGGATTGCCATTCATGGAAATCTTATCGACTGTCTTAATGAAACTATATGCCATGAACTTCTCGATCTGCTCCGTGACTGGAACAGCTCCAAAGCCTCCGACTCCGGCCGCGACAGCAAGTTTCCCCCAGACCAGGGATGCTCCTTGATGACGGAACTGGTACCATCTCTCCAGAAAACAGTGCATAAGAGAAGTGAGCCCCGAAAAATAATTTGGGGAACCTATGAGATATGCATCCGCATCCAATATCTTTTCGCGCAAAGGCGTAAAATCATCGTTGATCTTGCAGACATTGTCTTTCACGCATCTCATGCATGCCGTACAGCCCGAGAACTTCAAGCTGGACAACGAAATCAGCTCATGCTCGCAACCACTCGATTTTAAAATAAGATTCAAAAGCATGTAAGTGCCTGAAATTTTATTGGGACGCGGACTTCCACAGATACCTAAAATCTTCATTCCAGCTTCCTCCTATATGCAAGACACGTTGTGACTATAGTTTTTTCTTGATTATGAGTCTTATTCTCAAGATTGGCCATTAACGTACAACCCATTGGAAGACTTGCAAGTCAGAAACCAAAATTCGTTGTGTTATCCATATGAAAGTCCACATTTTTCTCCCTCCGATTTTAGCCTCGGCATGCCATCCTTTACCCTCTTCCATTTTTACCTGCCTACAAGAAGCCGGGGGCCGCACTGATTGCCATTACCGCACATTTTGTTTAATTTACATATGGTCGTTTGAATGTCGTAAGAAACTCTTCGCCACTCGACGCTCCGCGCTTCGTCATCAAGTAGCAGGTAGCAGGCACGGTTGTCGCCATCCCGGGGCTGGCCGACTGAACCAACATTGACAATGTATTTCTTTGACGGATCAAACATCAACCGGCAACCGCAATCTGAGGGGAAGATGCAGGCCAGGTCATCGGTAATGGCACAGGGCAAGTGGGTATGCCCGTTAAACGCAAATCCTTCGAATCCAGCAAACTGCGGCAGGATCTGTTGTGCTTTTCTTCCGCTTATCAATCGCTCCGGCATGAGATATTCGAAGATGGGATCCAACGGTGAACCATGAATACAAAGAATGCCGTCTTCCTGATGCCGTTCGGGAAGCCCCTCGATGAATTTCCAACGGGAATCCTTTGATTGTCTAAGGAGAAGACAATGCGGAACTTCTCCTTCGTGGACGCAATTGCAAACGTGAGATTCACAAATATCGGCTCCTCTATCATCCTGGTGCTTTCGCGGATCCATCATTTCCTGTGTGAGATAGATGAGTTCAGCAGCCATCGGGTTAAAGTTGTCGGGATTGTGGATCAAGGCGTAATCGTGGTTGCCCATCAGGGTGATTTCAACCTTTTCCATTATGCGATCAATGCACGTTTCAGGGTCCGGTCCATAACCAACAATGTCTCCGAGACATATGATTTCCTGTACGTCGTGCTGCTCAATGTCCTCCATTACGGCACACAAAGCCTCAAGGTTTGCATGGACATCACTGATAAACGCTCTCAAGGCTTGCCCCTTTCATCATATGATATTACACAAATATTAAGTACAAATCTAAGCTCCCTTAATAAAGATTCAAGGGAATCATAAATATGTTTGATAAATCGCCACTTGGGTTTAGCTTACGCAACAAGTTATAATCACTAACAATTTTGGAGTTCACCTTATGCTACTTAGTTCCTGGATTGAAAGTTCATCTGTCAGAAATTTTGTCAATACACCTGCAAGGCGGGTCAAAAGTTTCAATCTCAAGACGGCTCTCAACGAGAAATTCAGTTTCCAGACGGTATTGCGCATGACCGGGGAATGGAAGAAGTTCTTCAAGATTGATGTGAAAGGGCCGGATGGCTGGTCAATACGGGTGCGACGCGTCGGCTATGTCCCAGTCCTTCATCATAATCATCCATTCCTGGAACCGGGAAAAATCACGGCTGAAGACCTTGACGGGATAGGTTCTATCCCCGGCTTCGTTCCCGACCCCCTCTTCGATGAAGCCACTGTTTGCATGGCGCACAACGAGACCCACTCGTTCTGGATAACAGTCGTACCGGCTGAAAATGCAAAGCCCGGAAACTACCGCATCGAGATTGAACTCTCCGACGAACAAAAAAATACAAAACTCGCAAAACATCAGGTTGACGTGGCACTCCAGAATATGAAAATCGGCAGTATCCACGATTTCGATGTTACAAACTGGTTCTACGCAGACGCCATTTTCGACTGGTACAAGACCGACATGTTCGACGCACGCTTCTGGAAACTCTTTGAGGCTTATGCAAAAGATATTGCCGAGCACAATCAGAACACTATCTATGTTCCAGTCTTCACCCCGCCTCTCGATGGAGTCAAGACGCCATCTCAACTGCTCAAGATTTCACATGCAGGAAAAACTTACCATTTTGACTGGTCAGATGTAAGAAAATACATCAAAATCGCACGCAATTCCGGGATCACCCATTTCGAATGGTGCCATCTTTTCACCCAGTGGGGATGCAAGAACGCGATACGAATCTACGAGGGACAGGGCAAGGGCGAAAAACTCCTTTGGCCACCGGAAACAGAAGCCACATCAGGCATATACAGGGACTTCCTCTCACAGTTCCTCCCGCGCCTGAGGCAGTTCCTTGCCGATGAGAAAATACTCAAGAACTCATTCTTCCACATTTCCGACGAACCAAATGGAGACGAACATCTGGAAAACTACAGGAAAGCACGCGCCATGATGAAGGAACTCGCACCCTGGATGAAAATCATGGACGCCCTCAGCGACATCCGTTTCGGCAAGGAGAAGTTGACAGATATGCCTGTATCAAGCATCGAACATGCTACACATTTCATCGAGGAGAAAATCCCATGCTGGTGCTACTTCTGCTGTGCCCCGAGAGGCCGCTATCTAAACCGACTGCTCGACACACCACTTGCGAAAATCGCAATGAGCGGAACACTTCTCTACCGGTGGCCGTTCAAGGGATTCCTGCACTGGGGATACAACTACTGGTACAAGTCCCAGACGCGCCAATTGATAGACCCATTCAACGTCCAGGACGGCCTCGCCTGGGAAAAATCATGCTGGACCTACGGCGACACATTCATGGTATATCCCGGAGAAAATGGCCCCATTGATTCCATAAGGTGGGAAATCTTCGGGGAAAGCCTCCAGGACTACGCCCTCTATCAGGCGGCGGGAATCACCCGGGAAGACGATCTTTTCAAGCCCGTCAAATCGTTCGAGAATTTTCCAAAAAGTCAGAAATGGCGCCTGGCCGCAAGAGACAAATGTTTCGCAAAGGTCTCCAGAAAAAAATGAACAAGGCAGAACTATTAAATAAACTCGCGGAATTCAATATCAGACCTGGCAAGCACTTCGGCCAGAATTTCATGACCGACGAAAATATGCTCGACTTCATTTACAGGAAGACGGATCCACGCCCCGGCGAGCTTATCCTAGAAGTTGGCCCGGGCTTTGGAGCGCTGACAGAAAAACTCCTCGCATCTGGAGCAAATGTAATCTCGGTGGAACTCGACAAGAGACTCTACGAATTCCTTAAAAAAAATATGAGGTCGGAAAACTTCACGCTTGTATGCGGGGATGCCTGCAGGATAGACATTGACGCCATAATCTGCGAATTTCGCAGATCCGGCCAAGACTTCCCCGCCTGGAGATGCGTGGCGAATCTTCCATACTCCATCAGCACCCCATTCATGGCGCAACTCCTCAAGATGAGGAACCCGCCACAGGAAATGTTCTTCATGCTTCAGAAGGAGACTGCGGAACGTTTCATCGCGAAGCCGAGGACTAAGGAATATGGCGCGATCTCAGTGATGGTGCAGGCGATGTTCTCAACGGAGATTTTGCGGACTGTTCCGCCACAAGTATTTTTCCCGCCGCCAAAAGTTGAATCGGCACTCGCAAGATTCAAACTGAAAAACATGTCCGAACATGAGAGAGAACGCATCCGCGAACTCTCTCCCCTTGCGAAACTCGCATTTTCCCACAGGAGAAAAAAACTTTCCAGCAACCTCGCGTCATCCTACACCAAGGATTCGATCCTGGAGGCGTTCGATGCCATACACGTCGGCCCGGATGTCAGAGCCGAGGAGCTTGAACTTGTTAAATTCATCAATATGTTAAGGCATTTAGTAAGGTCGCCCCTGGACTCAACCAAAAAGAATTCAGAGGACAGCAGGCAGAATCCAGAATGAAAAGCCGAATAAAAACAATACAAAGGAATCCATCATTATGAAAATCGCATACTGCGGACTTGGCCTCACTCCCGGAAAAATCAAATACAACGATCCGATCCTGAACGAACTGGAAAAGAAATTCAAACCAAAAAAGTTCACCCCATATTTCTTCGAGTTATGCGAAAACGAATTCGAGAAATGCGAAGCGACAGTCATAGCACGGGAGAAACTGCTCGATCTTCTCGTCCTCGATCTCGAGAAACTCGAGGCAAGACTTGAACGCAGCGAGGACGACAAGGAAAAGGCCGTTGCAAAAAAATGCATTGCCGAACTCGAAAAGGAAATCCCGCTCTGCGATGTGCCCTTCTCTCCGGAAGAAGTGGAAATATTAAAGGTCCTTTCCCTGGTAAGCTTCAAGGGGACTGTTGTCATGGACAATACCCCGGACGACATTAATCCTCTCCTGGAAAAAGCCATGTTGAAGGCGGGTTCCGTATTCTTCTACACTGCCGGAAAACAGGAGGTCAGATCATGGATTGTAAAAAAGGATTCCGACATCGTGACCTGCGCCGGAAAAATCCATACTGACCTGGCGAGGGGCTTCATCAAGGCGGATGTCATCCATTTCGACGAGTTCAAGAACTTCCACAACTTCAACGATGCCCGTGAAAAAGGCGCGATGCGCCTCGAAGACAAAAACTACATAATAAAATACGGCGACATCATAGAAATAAGATTCAATGTCTGAAGCAATCCCGGAAATTTCACATTAGAGACTGTATTTTCGCGTGTTTAGCGGGAAAAAGTATGGTGTTAATCCAGACGACAGCCGGTTAATTACACAGTCATCGCGCACCTCGTCTAATTTGTGAATTTTGTGACTCATTGTGGCAAAATATTTCTTGTGTAAATTAACAGGGCAGTCAACGACTGCCTACTATTCCTCAGGCGCGGGGAAAAAGGGAAAAGTCCAGTCAGTCACAGATGCCGCCTCGAACACCACAACCTTCGACTACAGCAGTTCCACCGGCAGGAAAATCTCCGAAGAAAACGCCCTCGGCAAGAAAACATACTTCGACTACAACTCACGAGGCCAGATCTCCAAGACCTGGGGAGATGCGCCATATCCGACTGAATATTCCTATGACCCCTACGGCAGGATGTCCACCCTGAACACCTACCGTGGCACATCCGCCGATTTCACGCAGTCAAACTGGCCATCAAGTCCAGGAACCGCCGATACCACGACTTGGACTTATCAGGAATCCACAGGCCTTCTCACTGCCAAGACCTACGCGGATGCCAAATCTGTTTCCTACACATACACCGCCGACGGAAAACTCGCTACCCGCACCTGGTCACGCCTCGACGGCAGCAATCCCCTTGTAACTTCCTATTCATATGATACCGCCGCCGACCTGACGGGAATCGGCTATTCGGATTCGACACCAGCGGTAGGATTC
>CAIQLG010000115.1 GCA_903872565.1 uncultured Lentisphaerota bacterium
GGCGATGCTTGTCCACTTGAATGACGCGGAGTTCATCTACCCTGGCACGGAGTTGCGAATGGTCTACAAGATGCTCGCACCGGCATCGTCCGGTGACTGAAAACCATACAACCTCTTTTTCCACGAATCAAGAAGTCTGAGTTTACTAAATCCGTATTTTTTGAGTTGCGGGCAGCGCCCGCCTTCGGCATCTGTTGAAATTTGCGAGGATGGATGGCGGCAGAGTCCAAGGTGAGTTATCGCATCCATACTCCGGTGCTATGCTATGAAGAGGAGCACCGGCGCTTTCCCTTCATCATCTTGCATTTTGACAATACCTTTCTTTCGATCTTGAATTTTTCGAGATCTTCATGTACCAGCGCCCTTTCTCTCTCTACAAAAGCGGAAAAAGGCGCAGCCATCTCATCACCGCATATTCCAAGTAGGGACAGTGCACACTTTATACCTTTGATGCCGCTGGACGCATGGTGACCATGACGATAGATATTGGAGAACAGATGCCATTGCCGCTGAAGCCTGCGCATTTCTTCAATCTTACCATCACGGGAGGCTTGCCACATCTCAACAAAGAGTTCTGGGCAGACGTTGGCTCCGCCGCAGACGCCGCCCTGGGCGCCGAAGACAACGGATTCCCCAAGCAGCACTTCACTGCCAGTGAAAAGAGCCAGGTCTTTTCCGGCAAACACTTGCAGGATGTCGTGGAAATAATTCATGTCTCCAGAACTGTCTTTGAGCCCGGCTATCCCAGGGCGCAAAACAGCCTCCGCCAGTGTCGCGGGAGACAGATGCACTTTTGTCATTGAGGGCATGTTGTACAGAAAAAGTGGAAGGGGCAGTCGGGGCAGTATAAAATCGAGATAGTCTAAAAACTCCGCTTGCCCCGGAGGCAGATAATATGGCGGTGCAATTACGATGGCGTCGGCGCCGGCGGCAAAGGCGATCTCGGCAAGCGCGATTGAATCGTTCATCACAGTGTCGGTGATGGCGACCAAAACCGGCAGACGTTTTCCGACCTGCGCAGAAACATTTCTGATCACAAGGGCTTTGTCCGATTCGGAAAGGCCGGGGCCTTCACCAGTGGTGCCGAGAATGAAAAATCCTTGGACACCGCCGGAGATGACATGTTCCACAAGCCTCTCTAATCCTCCAGTGTCCACACTCCCGTTTTTGATGGGTGTGATGATCGGCGGATATATGCCCTGGAAACGGTTTTTATTTAGATGTTTCATGATTGGAATCTCCTCATTTGAGTCCTGCAATGTTAAATTGGATGCTGGTTATGCATATGAAAAATCGCAGTTACTTGCTTCTTCATCCCGGCCAAACTCCATTTTCAATTTTCACAGATTGGAGTTTTGACGGGTCGAGCTTCGCATATTTAATGCGTTGGCGGCGCCAGGTATACACGATATGTACCATGCCGTCTTTCGATTGAATTACCGACGGGTACGAATATTGGCTGACAGGTGAATCTTCCAACACCAGCGCGGCTTCCCAGTTTTTACCGTCTGCCGAAACCGAAACATTCAAAGGTGTACGGGCCCCTTTGACTTCTCCTGCTGGCGGGAGGACATGGTTGTAAACCAAGAGCTGACGGCCATCCGATAACGTTACAGCGTCGGTTCCCGAATTGTTATTGGGCAGAGAAGTTTCTGCCATCGGGCTCCAGGTTTTACCGGCATCGGCCGACCACGATTCTAAAATGGCGCGGTTGCGGCTCCGGCAGAGCGCCTGCAATCGCCCGTCTTTGTGGATTAAAACGCTGGGCTGAAGAGAATTGACGAGTTTTCCGTCGTTTATCGGAGCGACCTTGCTCCATGTCTTGCCAAAATCGGGGGTGAATTCGAAATACACTTTACCGCCCTCGCCAACGGCTTCAGTGCTTGTTGGGCATATCAGGCTTCCATTGGCCAGCAATACCGGCTTGTTTTTTATCGGACCTAAATAACCTTCTGGAAGAGGTTGCGGTTTACTCCAGGCCAAACCATTGTCCTTTGACGAAATCATCCATCCGCCCCACGTGACAACATCCGCTCCTTCTTTATAAAAAAGAAGCAAATCTCCACCCGGGACCTGATACAATACGGGGTTCCAGCAGGCGAATCGCAAGGTGTCGTTTTTTATGCCGTTGGCAACTTCCTCCGGGGGAGTCCACGTTCCGTCTTCGTTACGGCTCACATAAATTGCGCAATCCATGTTGGCTTCCTTGGTGCCACCAAACCAAGCTGCAACAAGGCCTTGGGCCGTTTCTGCAATGGTAGACGCATGACATTCCGGAAACGATGACCGCTCGAAAACGAATTCATCCTTTACAATTCCGGATTTCCATTTCAAATTCGAAGCAAATGAATCATTGTCTGGTGCCACTTCGAACACGGCTTTGTGATTTTTCATGCGTAAAACCTTAATCCTTCCGTTATTAATATCTGATGGCGTGTCCGACCTCTCCGGTCTCGCTCCTTCTTGCAGGTGCCAGTTTCCTTGATTTAAGGCAGTTGGAACAGTTCGGCTATTTTCACAGTCCGTTCTTCGCGACGGGAAATTTCCGCTGCCTGCCCGATTGCTGTCGACCACATGCCATGCTCGATAGTCGATGTGTTTTTCTCTTCACCTTTGAGCACCCTGAAAAAGCTGTCTGTCAGCATGGGATCGGCACCGCCGTGCCCGCCCTGGGCCTCGGGAATATAGTGTGTTGTCACTTCCTGGCCCCAGCGCGAATAGACAGTTATAATCCGCTTTTCCAGACTGACTTCGGCCTGGCCCAGATCTCCGACCAACGTATAGCGCCTGTCGCTGATCGGGGTGACAAAGCATTCGAGATGGCTGGCCTTAGCCCCGTTTTCATATTCGACAATCGCAATGCCGTTGTCATGGGTATCTTTGTCGGAAGTGTACATGCACAGATCCCTTGAATAACCGTCGACTCTGGCTGCGCTGTCGCCCCAGAGGCTCTTCCGCACTTCTTCATCCCTGAAAATGTCCGGGCAAATCTCCCCGTAACGGCATTGATGGCATGTCGGCCCTACTGGCACACCGGGTTTCACCTCGAACGGAATGTGCTGCGGATTTAGCACGTCAACTCCTGCGAAAGCGCTGACCTTGACAGGTTTCGGGAAGTCCAGGAGCCAATTGAAAATGTCAAAATCGTGACTTCCCTTATGAACCCAGAGACCTCCGCTCTTGGCGTAAAGACGGTTCCAACGGGACATATAGGTGCGCCCCCCAGAGTAAAATTCTCGGTTTTCAATCAGAAAAATGCGCCCCAGCACGCCTTCGGAAACCAGTTTTTTCAGCTTTTTCAATACCGCAAGGTGGCGCAGATTGAAGCCCATCATTATCACCTTGCCTGCTCTTTCTGCGGCATCGATGATGTTCCGGCAGCCTTTTACGGTCGTAGACAGCGGCTTGTCAATAAGGACATTGGCTCCGCTGTCCAATGCATCTACTGCGTTGGACTCATGGCAGAAGTCAGGACTGGTAATGACTACCGCATCGAGTTTTTCTGCGGCAATCATGTCTTTTACGGAAGTATGGAACTTGGGATTGAAACCCAGTTCCTTGGCGGCCAATTCCATCCTGCCCGGGTTGGGATCGCAAAGCGCCACCACTTGGGCGTCATTGCGTGTTACAATCTCTTTGCCGAAGCACAGTATTCCTCTGCCCCCCGCGCCAACAATACCTACCTTTAATTTCAGTCTGCTCATTTCATGTCCTTTCATTAGTATCTTTAAGGGTACTCTGACAGCAAAATATTCCAGCACAAGACTGTGGACGCTATGCCAGATTCGCTAAATCTGATCGTAAATCACTTCTTGGGATCCGGATGGAGGCTATTCCTTATGCTCATGACCTCATTAACATAAAAATAATTTTTCTTTTCCTTGGCGATCGGCTCGATCTCCTTCCAGAGAGCGCGCACCCGGTCGGCCGCCTCTTTGTCCTCGCCCTTGCTCGTCTTATAGCGATCCATCAACACCCGCACCTCGTTCAGCTTCCGCGTGAACTCCAGACCGACGCGTACAAACGCAATCCGCCGGCTGTAGATTTCCGGCGCCTTCGCCACCACGGCATCCGCCTCGTCCAGCAGTCCGGATGCCCGCTTGTAAAACGCGGCATCGTATGCCTGTGGAAACGTGAGCTTGCCGTCAACCATCCGGTTGCGTGTCTCTTCCAGCAGAGTCCAGTACGCCTTTAACTGCCCGGCGGCCGGCCCGAACCCGCGTTGGTAATAGTCGTCCAGAATCGCGTAGCCGTCCTGGTAGGGATTCCAGGCCAGATGCGCCATCAGGTAGTAGAGTGGCCCCTGCGTCGGCCAGCACTCGTTGATGGTATCGAAATAGATACCAGTACAGTTGTGTTCGGCCACGAAACGAAAAGTCTCCATGACCCGCCCGAAGGGCACGTCGGGCAGCAGATAGCCCAAGCCGCCTTGGCCGGGCAGATTGGGACGATAGAAAATTTTCACGCCGGTCGCTGCCCAGTCGGCAAACTGTTGCGAACCTTTCTCGTTATCGTAACTATCGCTGTCACTGTCTGCCGCACCTGCGAAAAAACTCGAAACATGCGATACGAGCACGTTGTCGTCCGGCTTGTTTTTGAGCGGTGCTGGCCGGGTTGGACCGTAGCCAAAAATACTGACGTAATATTCCTTGTCCGGATAGCGCTGCCGCAGTTTGCGCGCCAGGATGTTGGCGAACATCACGTCCCGGTCGCTCAGGGCGACGTAATCCTGGGAAAAGCCCTGCCACGAGAGGAGACGCTTTTTCGCCTCGGGGACATCCCAGTCGCGGCATTTTTCGCAGATGCAATGCCCGGAGGTGGCGGAGTCATTGAACGACGCATTGAACTGGAGCCGGGTCGGATCCTCTTCCAGTTGCTTCGCCACATCCTCCAGCCACTGGTCCCATACCCCGGGATTCGACTGGCAGATTTTGACATTGCCCGTGCTTGGAAAAGCACTGCGGGTACCGTCTGGCTGGAGGGCGAAATATTCCGGATGAGTCTCGTGGAACCTTTCCCACCAGTTGCCGAAGCCGTGACCGCCGACGGCGGCGTTAAGCCTGTACCCTATGTTGGAGGAGTCCATCTGCATGCGCTGCAGGCGCACCCAGTCATGTGAAACGCCCCGGAGATCAGCGGGAGCGGAAAGGCGCAAAATCCCGCTGCGCAGACGTATCTGGGGATGATAGCGATACTCAAAGGGCGCAAAGGCGATCTTTTCTTTCCGGATAATGTCCTCGCCCATCTCGCCCGGCCAGAGCCAGCGCACGTCCAGGTAATCCTGGATGAAAGTGTACACCGCGTTGACCGTGCCGAATTCCTGCTGCCAGCCTTCAACTTTGTCATAGCCGCCCTTCACCACCAAGTGCTGGGGATCCCAGCGGTCGCGCCCGAGGATAGCCAGGTTCTTGTCGTTGGCGACGATGAGTATCTCTTCAGGATTCTTGAAATCAAAATCGGTTTTGGGAAAAAGCTCCTTGAGTTTCGGCTGGAACCCGACCCAGATGGCCTTTTCTGGCAGGGGATCGGGCAGGCCTTCGATGACGGACGGCTTCGCGCCGCCGACCTTCCCGATATAGGCGGCCAGCTCATCGGCCGCCTTCCGGGTCATCGGCGGAGCATCCTTGAACACGATGATCGGCGCCAGGCTCACCCCTTTATCAACCAGGATCAGCGGTGCCGCCCGAACCTCGGAGTCCTTCTTCTTTGCATCTTCCTGCGGCACAGTACATCCGTTGACCACCATTAGAAGTACAGTACCGACCACACACATTGCCAGTCCATGTCTCATCGTGCTTCTCCTTATTTTTATGTTACTATTCAGTGTCTTCATTTCGCTGTTCTATGTCTTAATCGCATATAAAATCCGAAACAAATTCTAAATTCGAAAGTTCGAATTTTTGAAACATCAGCAATTGCCACCCAGTTCAATCGCCAGACGCCAACCACTGCAGGTGCAAAGTCCAACTCACATTGACCTGATCTTCCGTCCAGAACGGCGTATATTTCGAGGTTCTGCTCATTGA
>CAIQLG010000116.1 GCA_903872565.1 uncultured Lentisphaerota bacterium
GGCGATGCTTGTCCACTTGAATGACGCGGAGTTCATCTACCCTGGCACGGAGTTGCGAATGGTCTACAAGATGCTCGCACCGGCATCGTCCGGTGACTGAAAACCATACAACCTCTTTTTCCACGAATCAAGAAGTCTGAGGTTGGGAAAAATATGTGGTAATTAAAATAAAGACATATATAATAATAAAGACAGAATATCTTAGATACCTATGCATAAGTGCAATCTCTCAGTTGAAGATGATGCCATTGTCGATATTACTAACATTGCATTTTTCTTTGACTTTAGTTTTCGAAGTTGCTAAGTCACTAGATCCTAAACTGCTACATACTTCATATGTTGCATAATAATACATCAATCTTTTCACAAAACAATCAGTATAATCTGAAGTACATTGCCCAGCTTGCTGCAACAGCAGCTCTCCATTCAAAACAAATTTTTCGCGCACATTCATCAGTCTCATCTTCCTTACCATCATCGCATGAGTCATAGTAATGTTGAAGTTCGTGGATAAGTTCTGATGGAAGTTCAGACTTATATAAGTTGCAGTAATAAAGTTCTATAACGGTAGGGTTACCAGGGAAACATTGTGCACCTTTACCAGTAGGCTTTTTGCATGAACACCTTATTTGTAAAGGACATTTACTTCTATATTTATTTAGTTTATTTGGCTTTGGATATGAAAGTATGGCATTAGCACAATCCTCCCAGGATGCTACTCCTAACAAATCCCATTTATTAGTCGTGTTATTTCGAATCATATTATAAAGGTTATTGCCCCCTTTTTCCCCTATAGGATCTCGGCTCAGCCAGCGGCCGAGCTCGGGGCTGTAGTAACGTAGGATATAGTAAACAAGTCCTGATTCTATGTCTAAATATTCAGATGAGAAGCGATAATTGAAGTCGCCAGACATTGTGCCTGTGGCAGTTACAACTTTCCCAAATGGTGAAAATTCGTAATGCGCCTTGATATTCCCAGACGCATCCAGATATTCCGTTATATTCTTGTTGGCATCCCCCAGCGCATAATACGTTGAACCGCCCTGTGTTTCCGACAGATATTTTTCACTGCCAAGTCCCTGGAGCGCAGGCGACCAGACGCGGCAATTACGAATTACGAATTGAGAATTAGGAATGTCAAGAGCAAGTTCTTCAATCTGCAAATAGCCGTCGTAGACAAATTTCAGATGAGTGTCAAGCGTCCAGTTGCCCGTGGAACCTGAATAGAGTTTCTTTTCGACACGGCGGGACATGTAGTCATATTTGAACTCCAAGCGGGTAGCACCCGCGGGCGATTCTGCGGCAATCAATCTGTTTTCCGCATCCCAGGTCAATGACCAATTGGCAGCACCCAGGGGCATACTTGTCATATTTCCATCGAAGTCATAGGTCGGCGCAGCAGTAGGATTGTTTATGGCTGTGTACTGATTGAGATTATTGGCAGTGTAATTTCTGGTGACTGTGGTGCCAGTTTCCTTGGAGGCGGAAGTCAGCCTGTTTCCAATCGGGTCATCGGTAACAGTGCGGGAAAACCGGCCATAGGCGGTTTTTTTGGTGGGGGATTGCGACCGCTCACAGGGGTTTTCATCCGGTCTGACGAACCGGAAATACGAGGTCATGTCGAGTTCTGGACAGCCCATGATGCAAATTCCAAATTACGAATTATGAATTATGAATTATGAATAATGAATTAAAAGATAGCGGCTAAAAGAAGAAAAAGCAAGTGCAATTCCGCGAAATCCGGGCAGGAAAAATGTGTCCATTGGCAATCAACAACTTGCAGCTAAAAGAAAAAACAAATGTAAAAAACCGCCTAACCCTAACTGTTAAAATAAAAAGAAAAACGGAGGTGTGACCCTGATCCGCCCTTATGAGCTCGGTCGCACAGCTCCGCCTGAAGGAGTGCGTCGTTATCTTCTCGGAGAGATTAGACTTCCGCGAATGACCAAGAACTATCAGCCTTATGGTGTGGTACTGTAGCCTTGTGCCGGTAGCGTTGAGAA
>CAIQLG010000117.1 GCA_903872565.1 uncultured Lentisphaerota bacterium
CGAAAATTGAACTCAAATGGCGGACTGGAAAGTCCACCCTCCGTTAGTTTTTCATCGGATCGAGGTAATTTTGCAATTACCTCTATTGAGTGTTGAGCATTGAGAATTCCTGACAACAATGTTCAATAATCAATGACCAATTTCCAATGTTCAAGTTGTCTTGAAAGTTCCGGCGAATGCCGGCTAAGTTCATCCACATCATTTCACTATTTTTACTGTCACACCTGTGGGTGCGCAGATAAAGTCAAAAATCCTTCGGTTTTCCTCCATGTGCCATTTGACCTTGATAACACCCCTTGGGTGCGGGAACGCACCTTCGGCTGATGTCACGATCCCTGTCTGGACACGTATTTCGACAGTATCCATGTCTGGTGCTTTTGGGAAATTCACTCCGAGGACATGTTTTGAAAGATAATATCCTGGGCTTGCCGACCACGCATGGCAATGGCTGTCATTCATCTGGTTGTAATATTCCATGCATGTCCTGACACCGGTAGAAAGCATTGAACCCCATCCTTCGGAAATGATTTGCTCTGCGATGCTGTACAGTCCGAGCCGGTAGAGCCCGTCAAGAATGTAGAATGTGAAATGGGGGGAGAAATAGATGCCGCCATTGGGATTTTTCCCATTTACAAAAAGTGATTTGAAACTGCTCCCGATATAATTTCTTATATGTTTGTCCTGTTCAGCGTTTGTCGCCCATGCCCTCACTGCAAGCAGGTTGCAATGGAAGGAATGGGTCGTCTTCTCCAGATCATCGGCAAAACAATTTCTCTCCCCATCCCAGAAGGATTCGGATAGAGAGCTACGTACTTTCTCAAATCTTACCTTCAATATTTCAGCCGCATCGGAATCACCAATTACGAGTGCGAGCCTTTCGGCGGATTTCATGGCTGACAGGTACATTGCGGTAAAAGCGCAGCTTATCCCGATCACCTTCATGTGCCCTTTTGCAATATGTGGATCTCCGTGAAATCCTCCATAGGATGCCATGGTGCTACGTTTTTCCGGCCAGTCGGTGTCAAGGAGTCCGTCACCTCTTTCATCGCTGAGCTTATGGAACCATTCAAGATTGACCTGTATCGCCCGCCAGTATTTCCGTATTGTCCCGATATCGCCGCTGTTCTCATAATAATTCCAGTAGCCCTCGACCATGTTGAGGGCGAAATCTGCTATCGTGTAATTGCCAGTATTGGGATATACAGCTCTGAACTTACCATCCTGTGCCGGGCTTTGTCCGAAGAGCTCAAGACACCTGCGCATCAGTTTCTGGTCGCCGAAGAAGGCCAGATTGTTGTGATACTGTATGATTGTGTCCCTGCCGTACATTCCCCGTTCCCGAGTCGTGCAGTCCACATAGGCATCTTCCATGTTGGTTCTCTGGGTGCGCCTGCACATCTCCCATATTTCATTGAAGAGCGGTTCCGAACATTTGAAAGTTCCCCTGTCCTCGACCGGATAACTTGCAGAATAGAACTTCAGGGATTTTATCCTGACATCCCGTCCGGGGTTCCTCACCGTCAAGAGCACATACCTCATTCCGCGAGGATCGTGGAGACACTGTTTCAATGAGTCCTTCGAGCAAATGAACCTGTCGGCGGCATGATAGCTGTGGGTCGAGTAGAGGAATATTCCACCATTCCGCAGTTGCTCGCTGTAGGCGAGGTCGACTATCGCATTTTCAACGCCTTCAATTTCTATTTCCGGCCGGACCAGCATCGTATATCCAAGTTCTATTTCAATGGCGACCCCGTCTGGGAACTCTGATTTTCCAAAGACATAATCCTTGAACGCGAAATTTTCCGGTGCAGGAATTGGTTCCCCATATCTGTTCCAGTCGGATTCGCGTCCTGGATTGTTGGCCTTGTTGTTCCTGTCGATCAGGATCCAGCCGCCTATTTCGGCGAGCTGTTCATCTTCCGGATAGGGCAGATGCCTGTGTTCAAGGTGCCTGATGAAATCATGTTTACTGATTACCGAAGAATGCTTGAATGAATATTTTGAATCCATCTCCTTTGTTGCGGAAACGAGGAGTCCTGAGTCGACAGGAAGGGCCATATAGAATGTGAACTCATCAAGATATGCACCGATTTTCCCGAAGAAATAGTTCCATCCGGCGTTCAGATGTATTTTGAAGTCCAGGCGCAAAGTCGAATCCTTCGACTGAATATGGCTGTCCAGGAATTTCCCATTTAGCCAGTGCTCCCCCCAGAACATTCCCGCAGTGATGTCCTGCTCCTTCTCGGAGAATATCCAGGTGCTGAACGCAATAAAGTTGCTGTAATGGACATTGCAATCCTCAAAGAAATGAGGCACAGGAACCTTGAACGAATAAATATCCTCTTTTCTATCGAGAGGAAGTATTCGCAGGATTTTCCAGGGCAGAATCTCCTTCCCGCTCATGAAAGGAATATCGCGGGGTGACAGAGCTCCCCACTTCCTCTGGTCGTCAATCTCGACGGCGTTCTCCCATTTTGAGTCGTTGAATTCGGCGTTCCTCCATCCTTCCGGCTCCTTTGGCTGGTCGAATATGACAATCGGGTTCAGGGCGAAGCTCATCTTGGGTGCCGTTTCATCATATGCAAAAGATTTTTCCGCCAACCATTCTCTGGCATCGGAGTCAAGAGATATCCTCTCGCCTTTTTCGGTTTCAACCTCGCCCCAGGCGATCATCCCGGCTCCGGCTGGAATGCTCTTGTATGTCTTGCATCCGAAATAATTCACAAGCACGGCTATCGAATTCCTGCCAGGCCCGAGGAATTTAGAAATGTCGTGTGAGTCGTAGAGGGGAAACCTGGGATCGAAACGAACCGGGCCAAAATTCACATATGCCCCGTTGATGTGCAGTTCATAGATGGTGTCGGCGAAAATATTGATGACAGCCTTCCGCACGGAGGCTCCGCCGCAGGTGAAGTTTCTCCTGAACATGCAGAATATGTTCCTGCCGCCGCCACTGCCATCATACCAGATGTATCTTGCATTTTTCATTATTTGTCCATCTTCAATTCCCAGTCGTCGGAACGGAATGCCGTCGCCGGCAATCCATCTTTGTTGACGAGATTGCCTACAGGATTGTTGGCCCAGGCATATCGGACCGCGACTGGTTGTGGCACCTCTTTGGCGGTAACTACGATTGTTCCATCTTTTATGACGGCCGCAGCGTTGAAGAACTTCTGGTCGGCGCCAGCCAGTGTGAACGCTTTGAGTTCGCCACCATTGACGGCCTGCAGACCACCACCGACACATTCAAAACTGAGCACGGCGGCACCGTCCTTGAAGATCGCCTGTTTGAAACGCGGACCGAAGCCGACATCATTCCCGTTGCCATAGGCTGTCACCAAGGCAGCATGCAGCAATCGCTCAGCGGCAACCTGCTTGCGGGTCGGATGAATTTCCCAGATTCCTGCCGGATCCGGACAGATGTCCAGCACTCCGACCAGATAGGCATTCCTGACCTTGAGCATGGTGGCGCGCTGGGCATCACGCAGAGCTGGCCATGGGGCATCCTGCATACGGTCGATGCGGTTGCCGAAATTGTGTAGTTCGACAAACAGGAACGGGGCATCCGGTATCTCGAAGACCGTCCTCCATTCCTGGATAAGGGCGGCAAGGAGCGACTTATACTGTGTAGGCCGATCAGCATTGTTTTCACCCTGCCACCAGAGAAAACCCTTGGCAGTGAACGGAGCGGCGGGCAGCACCATGCCGTTGAACAACTGTCCATAGCCTGCCGTATTGTCTTCCTTTGGTTTCTTGTCGGTACCGGACGGCGGACAGGCATCCCCGAGAGCTTTACTCATATGCATCTCTATGTCGGTACCCGGTACAGCAAGATTCAGCACTCCGACCGGGACTTGCAGTTTGATAAACAGATCGCGGGCAAAGAAATACGGTACGCCGGGATAAGCCTTGGCGGTTTCGGGAGTGGTGACTTCCCATTTAGCCTTTACGGTGCGCTGCGGCGTAGTGGCTTGCCAGCCTGCGGACTTGTCTGCAGTATTGGCGTCCCACATGCGGAGCCGGGGATAGTCGGCAGCGGCGATCTCCTTATCCGCATTTTCGCATTTCACCAGCGGCCACCACATATTGCTCTGGCCACCGGCAATCCAGACCTCTCCGACCAGGACATCGTTGAAGACAAGCTCGCTACTACCCTGTATTTTCAGGATAAACGGTCCGCCGGCGTCGCCAGAAGGAATGCGCACCAGCCATTTTCCATTGGAGTCAGCCTTGGCGGAGGCAGTCTGCCCGCGAAAACTTATCTGCAGCTCGGTTCCGGCCGTATCCCAGCCCCAGAGCGCTACTCTGGCATCACGCTGGAGAACCATATGGTCACCGATTACCGATGAGACTTCGAGTCCGTGCGCCATGACCGCCTCCATGCACACGGCACTCACCAGCAAAGCAATTTTCACATAGTTAACCATAACCTTCCCTATTTCTCCTCTGAGAGGATGAAATTCATGGAGGCGCTTGCCTTGTTTGATATTTTTCCGGAAATTGCGCCACCATCCGAGGAGATGGGAATTTTCTTGTCAGCCATCAGCATGCCTGTGATGTCGACAGGTACTGCGGTCCACTTGCCTTTTGACGATGATTCCAGGTTGAAATCGACCTCAAGCGGTTCATATATCAGAGGGGCTGTCCCTACCTTGCTCATCTTGAAGCTCTGATAGCTTTCAATCTTCTTCCCGCCCTGTGAAAGGTATGAAAGGGACTGGCCGGAATTCCTGTCCCTTGATGCGACTGTTAGAAGGATTTTTGATGATTTTTCAAGTGGCTTGTTGTCCAGACTGCAAAATCCGATCACTGCATAAGCCTTGCTGAGTTTCATTTTCAGCGGACCGTTGTCATAGGACTTTCCGCCGGTAAATCCGATGAATCCGCGTGTCTTCGGTGTCCTTATGAGGATGTACCCGTCGCCGTAGTTCCACACTATCTCGTCTGTCACACTTGTGACTGTCTTAGCCTTTTCATCAATGCATTTCAGGTATGCCTTTTCATTCCAGATGGCGGGATATTTCTTTTCATCAAGAGATATTCTGACTCCTCCTGCAAGCATTGTCTCGTTGGGAACCTGCTGTGGATCGAAGATCATGAAGAACCTGTTGTCGGAAGAGGACTGCTTTATATTTTTCTTCCTGTCGGGATCGAACAGTTTATCTCCTGCTATGCAGTTCTGGTATATGACAGGAGCTGGCTTCACATCGCCACGTACGTACATGAAATATGACATTGGTTCTGTTGCGAGACCTGAGGGGGAGTCGAAGATCCCGAAAAAACTTCTTTTTGAAGTGCCCATCTCGGGAAGATCGATATTGAACCTGTGGTTTGCGTTAATGTTCTGAAGGGCTCCGTAGGCCGCCATGAAAGGCGCGGCATCCAGCGTGTAGTCGTTCGGGAAGCAGAAATTCCATTCGGTGACCGCAAAAGGCTTTCCTGCAACATGCTGGTATGCGCACTGGAGCACGTGGTCCGGGGCATGCTTTACGATAGGTTCGTTCGGGAAGAGGGCGACTTCCGGGGTCCATCCGCCCTGCGGGTGCAGCCAGTAGGTGTGCTTCCCTGTGAAGTCGAAATTTGCGCTTACCGCAGACTGTATCTCCTGGAGATGTCCTGGGCCACCCCATGACGAACCCTGCACCATGACTTTGCTGCCGGTTGATCTTATCATGCTCTCGACCTTCTTGAACCATCCTGTCTCCGTCTCATAGAAGAACATTGTCTGATCAATGACGCGCTTCTTGGATGCTCCCTTGCAGGTGGCCATTTCAAAATTGGCGAGGATTGCCACGGTTCCCTTTTCCAAGCTCTCGATCTCGTTGAGGGGTTTTGCCTCGTTGGGCATGCGCCATGTTTCAATGAGCTTTATGTCGTTGCCATATTTCTTTTTCAGCCATGAGTTGTACTTGTCCTGGAACTTTATGGCATATATCCCGGGGAGGGAGTTGGGCTGGTTGAAGAAGAGGCTGGACTCATTTACGACCTTGTACATGTTGAAGGCCGAATCATCGGCGTAGCGCAGCTTAGTATATGGATTGACATGCTCGAGAAAGAGTTTAAGCGCCTTGAGATAAAGTTCCTGGTGCTTTTCATCGAATGTGTACTGTGTGTTGTTAAGGCCTTCAATCTTGTCATACGCCTCCACTCCTGTCTCTTTCGCCCATCTGGCGCCGAAAGTTCCCGAGATCTTGACATATATGCCATGCGCCTTCAACGCCGCGAAATATTTGTCGAATTTCTCCATGCGGGCCGAATTGAGTTCTGGAATTATCAATCCTCCTTCCTTCTGGACCATCAGGGTGTCGAGAAGGGAATGGAAACGTACCTGGTTGAAACCGTATTTGCGGAGGATCTTCGCATACTTGTCGGCTTCAGCGAGAAAGGGATAGAATCCGTTTCCCGTGGCGCAGATGCCCTTGAACCTTATCGGTTTGCCCGGAGCCTTCTCGAATTCGAGATTTTCACCGTTGGCAACAGTCCATCCGAGACTGCCGGCCGGCTGTTTGAAAAAGTCAAAAGCCTCCTCCCACGGAGCGGGCTGCGAGGCATCATCATATTTCATCGGAATCGTGAACCATCCTTCGGTTCCATTGTCCTCCCAGTCCTCCCATGCAAGAGGTGGCGGAAGTATGTCATCGGCCTTCTTGTCGCCGACTGTCAATCCAATGATTGCAAGGGAGCCTTCATTCTTGTCGTTTCCCGATATCTTTATTTCGCTGATGCTGGAATCAATGGATTTTTTAGGAGAGTAAGGAATGAGATATACTCCGACATCCGCATTCTGACCATTCTTGCCTTTCCAGGCCACAACCGCCTTCTGGATATCTGCTGGAGCCCACCATCCGGAAACATGCTTTCCGATTACCATCCTCTGTTCTTCAGTCTCGCCGTTTGCAAACTTGACTGTCAGATCAGCGGCATCTACTCCGTCCTGCGCACCCCAGATGAAGCATGCGAGGATGTAGAAATTGCTGCCTTTCGCCCCTGCCGGAACCTTTATCGTGACATCTTTTGCCAGGTTGGAAAGTTTGGAAAGCTTTTGCCCCTTGAACATGATTGCGGCATTGCCCTTTTCCGGTATCTGGAACGGAATGTCCTTCAGGGTTATCTTTCCTCTTGGAAACTGGTTGAGGCAGTTGTCTCGTCCTTGGTCGGACCATCCGCCCTTGCCGTCGCCTTCAGGCGTATCGTCCACAATATCCCTGTTGCATACGCTATCGAGAGGCACAGGAGTGAAATTTCCGTCTGCGAAAAGTGATGACACACAGAGAGATTGCGCGAACATCAGGGCGATTCCCAAGAGAGTTTTTTTCATTTTGAGTTCCTTTTGGTTTATTTGTAGCATTTTAGATTTCACAATTTGCGGCGTGAATGACGTACACGTCCCGAATTGTGAAGACTAACTTGCCTGTATGGGAAATTGTATTTCTGGGCCGCCGGCCATTGCTATGAACTTCCAACATCCAACGCTCAACGTCCAACATCGAACGCAATCCGCCATTTGAGTTCAATTTTCGCGGGTAAGAAAACCCGCGCTCCTTTAAAATTCGACTTTTGCAATCGGCTCAATATTCAATGCTCAACGAAATTGAATGTCTAATGCACAAAATACAATTTCCTACAATTTGAAGTAAAAGCCTATACGGAGCCTTTTCTGGCTCCGTATAAGCTTTAAAGAACTATCAATAATAATCAGCATCCTTGGCCTTCTCGGCTCCGCCGGCGGCCGCAGGAGCTTCCCCGGGCTTCGTCGCGCCACTGGGGGTGAACGCTTCCTTTGTAAGACAGATGCAGTCGATCATCGTCCATACTACCGAATCCTTGACGTGATCCGCGCCTGGCTCAGTTACCTGCAGATCAAGGAAATATGAACCTTTATCAAGCTTGACAGGGGACTGTTTAGTCCATTCGATAGACCTGTGCTGTCCGATAGACTGCTGGTCCATCACCTTTGCATCCGCATCAAACTTGTTCCATCCTTCCTCGGCTCCTGGCTTCTTCACAGGGGCTCCGTCTGCACCAAGCTGTACAAAGCGGTAGCGAATCTTGCCGAGGTGACTGAGATATCCATGTCTGAAATAGACCTGGTAGTCGCCGGCTTCCGGGACATCTATTTTCCAGAGGACGAATCCTGGCTTCGGAAGAGGATTTGAATTGTCGTTGAGACAGGCAAACGCATCACC
>CAIQLG010000118.1 GCA_903872565.1 uncultured Lentisphaerota bacterium
CGACAAAAAGACATCGAAAGGTTTCGAGTACAGCGGGTCAAACAACGTTGACGAAGTGGCCTGGTTCAAGGACAACAGCGGAGGCAAGATACATCCGGTGGGGAAGAAGAAGCCCAATGAGCTGGGAATCTACGACATGAGCGGTAATGTCTCGGAATGGTGCTCCGACTGGTTTGGAGATTATCCCAAGGAACCTGTGAAGGACCCTGTAGGGGCAAAATCGGGCTCGGACCGGGTGCATCGTGGTGGCAGCTGTCCCTACGATGCCGGGTGCTGCCGTTCAGCGAATTGCTGCCACAACGTGCCGACACTCCGGTTCCAAGCCTTAGGTGTCCGCGTAGTGTTCGCATCTCCAGTTCAGTGAATAGTTGAAGTTCACGATTTATCGTGGTTGGTGTTCACACTTCAGTGTGTGTATCGAAGAATGGGAACAGCCTTCCTTCTTCGCCCCGAAGGGGACTATGGCGGACATGTAAGGCTGGACACCAACGAAAGTCAATAACTCTTTTAAATCTTTCCTCTAAAATTGGAATTTGTTTTGCGAAATCCGCAGTCGGAGTGTAGATTTCCAATTACGAAAAAACTAAATATAAATATACTAAAACGTGAAAAGGTGATTCAATGAAAAAATCTCCAGAACTTATGGATAAAATCGTTTCCTTGTGCAAGCGCAGGGGGTTCATCTTCCAGAGCTCCGAGATATACGGGGGCATAAATGGTTTCTGGGACTATGGACCATATGGCTCCGCGATGAAACGGGCCGTCGAACAGCTGTGGTGGAACTATATGGTCGAGACCAGGGAGAATGTCGCCGGGCTCGACTCCACAATAATCTGCCATCCTAAAGTCTGGAAGGCATCCGGGCATCTCGACAAATTCGGTGATCTTATGACGGACTGCCGCGACTGCAAGGCGAGGCACAGAGTTGATCAGATGGAGGATGCGGCCAAATGCCCGAACTGCGGCTCGAACAATCTGACTCCTCCTCGCGAATTCAATCTCATGATGAAAACTTATGTCGGACCTGTGTCCGACGAGGAGCATGTCGCATACCTCAGGGCGGAGACCTGCCAGCCGATTTTCGTGGATTTTGAAAATGTCAGGATCTCAACCCGGATGAAGCTTCCATTCGGGATTGCCCAGATTGGGAAGGCGTTCAGAAACGAGATAAATCCGAGAAACTTCATTTTCCGTTCCAGGGAGTTCAGCCAGATGGAGATGGAATTTTTCTGCAACGACGAGGATGCGATGAAATGGTACGAGTACTGGAAGAATGAAAGGATAAAATATTACAGGGACATTCTGGGATTCCGCGATGAGGAGATCAAGATCCACGATCACGAGACTCTTGCGCATTATGCGAAGGCCGCGCTCGACATCGAGTTCCAGTTTCCCTTCGGATGGGGAGAACTCGAAGGGGTCCACCATCGCGGAACATGGGACATGTCGAGGCACGAGGAGTTCTCCGGCGAGTCAATGCAGTATTTCGAGCAGGAGACCGGGAAAAAATTCTTCCCGACAGTGATCGAGACATCGGTCGGCGTGGACAGGACAATTCTTGCGCTCCTGTGCCATTCCTACGACGAGGACATGGCGGAATCGAAGAAGGAGGGTGTCGAGGAGGATGTCAGAGTCGTCCTGAGACTTCCCGCGATTGTCTCGCCAGTTCAGGTGGCAGTTCTGCCGCTCACGAAGAAGCTTGCCGAGCCTGCAGAGAAGATATGCCGCGATCTCAGGAGATTTTTCCGTTGCGAGTTCGATGTCACTGGAAGCATTGGCAAGCGATATCGCAGACAGGACGAGATCGGAACACCATTCTGCCTGACCTACGATTTCGAGTCCGTGGAGAAGAATTCAGTCACGGTCAGACACAGGGACTCGATGAGCCAGGACAGGATTGATGTCAATCAGCTCAAGGCATATTTCGAAAAAGCAATTTATAAATGAAGGGGTTTAAATGAACAACAAAATATTTTGTCCGCAGTGTGAATCACAGGAGATGCGAGAAGAAGTAATACACGGTTTGAAGGTGCACATCTGCGACAAATGCGGAGGGTTATGGCTGGACAAGGGCGAACTCAACGGGATTGCGCATCCAATCGAAGGAGATCTCGAGTACTGCTCGACAGACCACTTCGCCGAGGACAGGGTATCGGATGTCAAATGCCCAGTCTGCAAAGAAGAAAAGATGGTTAAAGTGAACTTTATCCACTACACCGACATTATTCTCGACTACTGCAAGAAATGTCATGGTTTATGGTTGAACAGAGGCGAACTGGATGCCATAAACGCTGAGATTGACAGACTTCACAAAGTCCCAGAATCCTGGGATCACCGGATAATGGTATTCCTTTCGAAACTGCCTTTCTGAATATTTATATCGAACATTTATCCTATTGAGCCTTTGATGTTGTTGCCATGGAACGCAGCACCGCCTTCACCTCGGGAAGTCTTTCAAGAAAATCCTGATCCGGGGTCTGGAAAATCTGTCCGAAGGTGCCTTCCATCAACATTTCCGTATCGGAGCTTCCACTTCCGGCAAATATTTTCATCCCCGGATGTTTCATGAGAAATTTATCCTTCAAGGTGATATGGACAGGTGCTAAAATATTATTAACTCCATTGAGGGGGAGGAGTCTTCCTTCGCGACTGTAGCTCCAGCCCTTGGAGGGCTTCCACTGCATAATTCTTCCATCGGCATTTTTCGCAAATATATAGAATTTTGCGGGATTCGCATCTTTCCCAAGGGCGGTGGACGGAAGTGAAATTTCAAGCATTAAAGAATCGGAATTATCATCCAGGACAGGAAATGCCGAAGGGCTAAACCTTGCGGTTTCCGCATCAATGGCCTTGGGATTTGCAGCGGAGTCCAAAACCTGCACCTTGTCGAAGGCCAGCGATTTTTTAACCAGAGCCATCTTTATAAAAACATCGGTGTTGAAGCGGTAGTATATTTTCTTCTCCGCATGGTCCCTCACCAATGTCATCTGCGTGTGCATCAAGCTTTTTCCGTCCTGGATGTCGTGGGTTGACTCGCCGTGGACAATGGCGACGCGGTCCATGAGATTCAGAATTTGCTGGAGGCACCAGTTTGGTCCGTATATTACCGGGGAGAGGTCTCCAAAGCATCGCAGGGTGTCAGGAAAAGACACATATTTTGCGGCAAACTTGGACAGGACAGACAGACGGCTGAATCTCGACATCGAAGTTTGATCCCCGGGAAGCCCAGCCATCTGATTCGGCTCCATCGAAAGGTTTTTGAAATGCGCCAGGTTTTCGAGCTGTGTCTTGTATTTCGGACCATTTGTCAGAGCACCATTGTAGCCGTTGCCATCGTCTATATAGATAGGCTTGGCAGCCCCGACCCATTCGACGACTACGGAGCTGAAACGTTTGGTGTCGTGCATGACGAGATGCGCCGGATATGGAAAAACAGTCGAGTCGTACCATACAGCCTTGCCACTCAGAGCCTTTCTTGCATCGCTGACATTAGTGAAATTGCCGAGAAGCCATGCCACAAGATCAGACATCGCCATAGCCGAGTTGCCCTCTGCAGTCGCCGGGAATTTGGCATCCTCCATCCACAGGAGGGAAGCGGAAAATCCTTCGCTGTTCATCCCGTCAACTAACTTCTTTTCCTGGCCAAGAACGCTCACTCCCACAAAAGAATACTTGTTCTTTCCAAGATTGATGGTGGTTCCCTTGGAATCGGTCGTGGTCCAATCCATTTTGGACGGATAGCTTGCCACCACTGGCGAGAGCGTCACATCGCAGTCGAGATTGCGGCCTGACTGCGTCTGGAAACTGCCGGAGAAAAAAATATCTGAACAGGCCGATGCCATGGATCCCGCAAACAATATGGCAAGACAAAGAAAACTGAAAAGCTTCCCTCTTGAGATTTCTGTTTTTCTGTAATTCATAATTTCACTCCTATTTCGGCAATTTGGTTATAAGTTATCGGTTATAAGTTATTGGTTATAAGCTGTCAGCAACTCCAGTTTCCAGTTTCTAGTTTCCAGTTTTTATTTTTGCACATCTGTCCTCTATCATCATCTCAGTGAAACTTATTCCACTTCCGGCATGAAATTCTGCGCCCTTCCAAGAATCAGGATCTCCGCCGAGCGGAACTTCGATAGTCCCATTATTGAGGGCATCGCTGGAAAGACAAGGTTGGGCACCTCCGGCCGGAAGAGAATTTTTCCACTGGGCTCCATCCCAAAATTTAATTGTTCCATCCTGCATTTTTACATATACGAAGATTTTCATGGCCTTGATGTTGTCCGATTCCGGCTCGGGAATTGCCACGGAAAGAGTCTTAGTCCCGGATTTTTCCCTTACGATGGAATTGGTGCCCTGCTCCCCGTTGACAGCTACAGGATCCTTGAACAACGTCAGAAGTGACCCTATTTCAAGGAGATCCTTGCCTTTCTCCATCTGTTGCTGGTATTCTGAAAGCTTGACGGTCTGCATCTGGTGGTTTCTCGAGCTGTAGTAATAGATGATTTTATTCGTGTGGTCCCGGATGACAGTCCAGTCCATGTAGAAGTAAGGAGAGAACAGGATGGTGTCATTAGCATCCTCCTCATTGTAGGATTCGCCGTATATTATGTTGGTGTGCGCGATCGAACGGAAGGCCTGTATCACGCGCCAGGGGGAACTGCACCGATAGGGTTCGGTTGGCGTGGCGTTCAGCATCGTGAAATGGCCCCTCAGCCATCGCGGAGACGAATCCGAATCACCGGGCATGGAAACTGTTCCGCCTCCTACGTTGTAGGTTTTATTCACGGGGTTGAAAGGATCCGTCGGAGTCAGTTTCGAAAATATAGGATTCAACTTCATGTAGTCGCTGTAGTCCTCGGCGCTGTCGTTCGTCATCGAATATGTATAGGTCGGGCCGGTAGTTATGACCGGTCTGAACGTCGTCTCGCTGAGCCATTCGAAGGTTGCACTGTTGCCCTCGGCGTCATGCACCACCAGGTGCAATGGTGTCGGCAGCACTCCAAAAGGTTCCAGCATCCATACATATATGTCCGGATTTTCCTTGTCGAACACGTCCAGAACTTCCTTCACCGTCGAACATCTTCCGAGCACCCACGCGACCACATTCAGCTGGCACATTGTCTTTGATGCGATTTCATTGGACGGATTTGGAGTCTTGGACGATTCCAGCCACAGTAGTCCGGCCGAAAGTCCGGTCTCGTTCATCCCGTCACAGTATAATTCCTTTGAAATAAGTTTGAGAACCGGGATGTTCACAAAATTGATTGCGATGAACCCATACTTGTTCTCCCATGTCATCCCTTTCCGGCTATTGGGCGTGTATCCGGTGTATTTGAACCCCCTGGGCGAGACTATGAACTCCGACCACATTGTGCAGTTGAAGTCCATCTCTCTGGCTGAGACGACCGGCTGCCCTTCCGCCTTAGGCAAAGCAATGTCTGAGCAGGCAAACATGGGACTGGCAATCAAGCCCAGGAAAACAACAATAAAATGTTTCATAAATATTCCTTTTTGATTTTAATTATTTTTGCCATATTTTTGACTCCTGCGTCTGGAACTTTGTTGTCGAACGGCAGACCCTGTTGTTTATGACCAGATTGTGCTGTATCCCATAGTTCCAGTTTCTAGGCAGTCTCTTAGGTATTGCCGTCGAGAACTGGCTCCTGCCGTCATCCTTGTCCATGCAGCTCGGATTTCCCTCGTAATCCAGATAGATCAGCGATTTCCTGTCAATTTTTAGCCTCAGCTGCTTTATTTTTCCGCTTTTATCGGGATATTCGAGCCATATCGCCGGGATGGCTTTTCCGAAATACATGCCTTTGACTGTGATTGCCTCTCCCGCCGCTGCAGAAGTGATTTTCCGTCCGTCCTGATTATATATGCCAGCGATTTCCGGGGGGTTCAACATGAGATCAATTCCTGTGCCCATCTTCCTGACGGAGTTTTTCTCTGAATCCGTTCCGCTTGCAAAGAGGCTGCAAGTCAAGGGGTCAGGTGGATTAGCCTCAAGAATCTGCTCGCAGGTTTTTTTTCTGTCGGCAGTCCAGACTTTCCTGGGGAGAAGTGCGATTCTGCTGTCCCACTCGAGATCCACCGTGGTAGCTTTCTCTTTTATCCTGCCTGCTACTTTCAAGCTGGTATGTCTCGGCTTCTGGCTTACAGGACTGATATATTGGCAGTAGGCTCTGGGAGTCTTTGCGAAATCCACAAGTCCCATCACATAATATATATCGAGGGTGTAAATCTTTCCGAACGCCATGTCGTCAAAGTCCGGATTTGTGCTGAAGAC
>CAIQLG010000119.1 GCA_903872565.1 uncultured Lentisphaerota bacterium
GCGTTGTTTTTTTAAGGAAAGGTACATCCCTTTTTTCCACTTGCAAAAAAGAGCTGACACGCCAGAACTGGAATTAACAGATTGAATTTAAGGTAGTTACACAGAATACAGAATTAGGGCGGATCAGGAAGTCTGAATTTGGCGGGAGTGCCAGGCCATCGCAGACAAGGAGAAACGAATGAGTCCCGACCTCCATAAGGGAGGAGTCGGGATGAATGAGGAACGATGCAGTATCCGATGGCCTGCCGCCCCGCCCCGGAGGGCTGGCGCTCTTCCGCCTTTTTCCTGCGTCACTCAATCGTTACATATCCTTGGATATGCTCCTCATTCGTTCCTTGGTAATAGCCATAGTAACAGCCAGCAAATTTGGCACTTATTATATAACAGTCCCTAAACACACCGAAAACGTGAAAATACAGTTTTCTCAGGAAAACTCCGCATTTCCCAGCGGCAAATGTGATTTCATTTGGGGTTTTTAAATTATAAGTGTTGAAATTAGATGTTTCCTATCTAAATTCATCTCCAGAATTACCTTCAACAAATAAAATTAAAAGGCACATAGCCAAACATGAACAAAATAGTGTCAAAGGAACAATTGTCCGACATGGTGTTCAGGATGCGTGTCGAGTCTCCCCTGATTGCCGAGGAGCGAAAGCCTGGGCAATTCATAATTCTCTCTCTCGACGATAATTACGCGGAGCGGATACCGCTCACCATAGCTGATGCAGATCCCAAGGCTGGCACCATCACGCTGATATTCCAGGTTGTCGGTGGAACGACAAAACGGCTCTCCAGACTCGAGCCCGGCGATTTCATTGACAATCTTCTCGGCCCTCTTGGCAAAGCCACGCATATCGAAAAGTTTGGAACTGTCGTATGCGTGGGCGGAGGAATCGGCGCCGCACCACTTTATCCGATCGCCCAGGCAATGAAAAAAGCGGGCAACAGGCTGATTGTGATACTTGGAGCAAGGAACAAATCACTTATAATCCTCGAAGATGAGATGAAGGCAATGGCTGATGAAATAATTGTCTGCACGGACGACGGATCATACGGGAAAAAAGCTCTCGTGACGGAACCGCTCAGGGAACTCTGTGCGAAAACTCCCCCTCCTGATCTCGCAGTTGCAATAGGTCCGCCGATAATGATGAAGTTCTGCTCGGAAACGACACGCCCATTCAAGGTGCCCACCTTTGTCTCTCTAAATACAATCATGGTTGACGGCACAGGAATGTGCGGCGGATGCAGGGTGACGGTCGGAGGCAAGGCCAGATTCGTATGTGTTGACGGACCGGAATTCGATGGACATCTTGTTGACTTCAACAACATGATGCAGAGGCTGAACTCATATAAGAATAGTGAAAAGGAGCATTACGACGAGGAGTGCAAACTCGATGCGGAAATTGACAGACTGGAGCACAAAAAATGACAGAACATAATTCACCAGAAAAACTTGCATCCGAGGCAAGAGCAATACTTGCCAGAATACTTGAGTCCGGCGGGACTGCGGCACTCAAACCTAAAGATCGGCTGGCCATCCCACCCCAGGGGATGCCGGAACAGGATCCAAAAATCCGAAGGGGAAACATAAGCGAAGTCGCACTGGGCTACACGGAGGAACAGGCGCGTATCGAGGCGATGCGCTGTCTCCAATGCAAGAACGCCCCGTGCATGAAAGGATGCCCAGTCATAATAGACATCCCGGGGTTTGTTTCCGCCGTCTCTGACGGTGACTTCCAGAAGGCGATTGACATAATAAAAGGAAACAGCCTTCTCCCGGCTGTCTGCGGACGTGTCTGCCCACAGGAGACACAGTGCCAGGAACCATGCACCGTCGGAAAATCCCTCAAAGACCCTTCAAAATCGGTCTCGATAGGCAGAATCGAGCGGTTCGTCGCCGACTGGGAACGGGAGAACGGAAAAATAATGACCCCGTCGGTGAAGCCGGATACCGGGAAGAAGGTTGCCATCATCGGCAGTGGCCCGGCAAGTCTCGTCGTCGCTGCAGATGTCCGCAGGGAAGGACATTCCGTGACAATCTTCGAGGCGTTCCACAAGCCTGGTGGCGTTATGCTGTACGGGATTCCGGAATTCAGGCTGCCCAAGAAAATAGTCCAGATGGAGATAGACACCCTTGCGGCAATGGGAGTAAATATTGTTACAAACTTCGTAGTGGGAAAAACCAGGAAGCTGCTCGATCTCTTGAACAAGGACGGATTCGACGCCATATTTATCGGGACCGGTGCAGGCCTTCCAAAATTCATGGATGTCGAGGGGGAAAATCTTGTCGGGGTCTTCTCCGCAAATGAATATCTTACAAGAGCAAATCTGATGAAAGCCTATGACAGACAGAATGCGAAGACACCGATCTACACATCCAAGAAAGTGGCAGTTCTAGGTGGCGGAAATGTCGCGATGGACGCAGCACGTACGGCGATAAGGCTTGGAGCACAGGAAGTCCACCTCATCTATCGCAGGACGGAAAAGGAGATGCCAGCCAGGATCGAAGAGGTGGGGCATGCCAAAGAAGAGGGAGTGATCTTCCACATGCTCGAAAACGCGAAAAGATTCATGGGCGACGAGTTTGGCAGAGTGAACAAGGCTGAATGCCTCCGTTACGAGCTCGGAGAACCCGACAGTTCGGGCAGGCGGCGCCCCGTAGAAATAAAAGGCAGTGAATTCATCATTGACATTGACACGGTGATCGTGGCCATAGGAAATGACTCAAATCCTCTTATAAAACAGACGACAGAAGGACTCGAAGCCAACAAGTGGGGGAATATCATTGTTGACGAGAATCAGAAGACCTCCATCGACCGCGTTTATGCTGGAGGCGACATTGTCCTTGGAGCGGCAACCGTCATTCTTGCGATGGGCGAAGGGAGACGTGCGGCAAAATCAATAAACGAGCTTCTCGGAAAAAATGCAGGATGAAGTACAAATAAAGATTGTGTCCGAAGTCTCGCGGAATGACTTCATCCGTCTGTATATGGAAGCTGGCTGGTGGCGGGAGGAATATGGGGCGGACACTTCTTTCATAGACAAAATAGCCGCAAACTCCTTCTGCTTTGTTGGCGCCTTCCTAGGCAGAAGAATGATTGGAATGGGGCGTGCCCTCTCAGACGGATCGAGCGACGCCTACATACAGGATGTCACAGTGCTCAAGGAATTCAGAGGAAGGGGGATTGGGGAAAAAATAATCTTGAACCTGTTGGAGTTCCTTCAATCCGAGGGCGTTGACTGGATCGGAATGGTGGGCGAACCCGGCACCGAAGAATTCTACAAATCTCTCGGATTCAAAAGGATGGAAAATCATATCCCTATGATTTATTCGGCGAATATTTAAAAGCGTGCTTTGCCCTCAACCTAAAAGAACAAAAAGGATTTCTGACTTCCTGAACCACAAATTTAGTTTTGCACGCGCTTAAAACATAGAGGAGGCAATTTCAAAATTGCCTCTTTGAGCTGATTTCAATGTTGGAGTTCACAGCTTCAGCGTCTCTTATTGAGGCTATAAAAAGCACACTAAAGTTGTGAACTCCAACAGGGTTCAACTGCAAATCAGGATTTTGAAATCAACTCATAGAGATATAGAACAACGACACAACGACAGGAACAAGATGAGAAATGGAAGGGTAATATTCCGCCCCGTCGAGATTTCCGACAAGGCGGCAATCGAAGCGGCTGTTCCGCCGAATCCCCTGCTCTCCTGCGAATACTGCTTTGCAAATCTGTTTTCCTGGAGAAAGGCGTGTGGCACCAGATGGGGACTTTTCAAAGGGCATCTTACAGCATTTTTCGAGAAGGAAGATGAAATCCTGATGCCGGCAGGCTCCGAGCCCGACCCGGAAGACCTATATGATTTTTATCTGGACGTTTTTCCGGATGGAGATGGATGCATCGCACACATTCCAGCAAAATACATCGGGCTCTTTCCCTCCATCAAGGATTTATTCGAGGTCGAAAAATGCATTGATCATACCGAATATATCCACGAAACAGAAAATCTCTTCAATCTCAACGGCTCCAAGTTCCACAACAAGAAAAATCTTCTTAACCAGTTCATCCGCAACAATCCGGGTTTCGAGGTTAGGAAAGCTTCGCGGAAGTTCATCCCCGAATGTTTTTCCCTTGCCGAAAAATGGTACGAGGATAAGACCTGCAAGACATTCGGGATAACCCATGAAAGGTCGGCGATAAAGGAATCCCTGGACAACTTCGAAGAACTTGGACTTGAGGGTGTTCTGATTTTCTGCGGCGGAAGCCTGACTGCATTTTCAGTATTCAGCATATTCAACGGAACCTGCATTGTCCATTTCGAGAAATACGACAGATCCGTAAAAGGCGCCGCCCAGGCGATCAACTATGAGACCGCAAAATCTGTGCTCGGCAAATGCAGATACATTAACAGAGAGCAGGATCTTGGGATAGAAGGTCTTAGAAAGGCCAAATCATCATACTGCCCGGACATCTTCGATACTGACTTCACTCTCACGAAGAAAAAGGTATGCTAGAACCTATAGCACAACAATTTGCCCGCGAAACACGCGAATTTCGCGAAATTTTAATCTTATACTAATTTGCGATAAATGGATTAGCCATAATGTGTGTGTGGATTTGTTGTAGCCACGGCCATGTTGGCCGTGTTCGCCCCCAACATGGGGGCGGCTACTGTAGTTTTCACACCATTTAATAGCATCGTCTTTTGATGTCAACTTGGTATTAATCGTTAAATTTTCCCGTGGTAAAAACTTGATGATTATTAGTTTTTCGCGTAATTCGCGTTTTACCCCGTCGAATGACAGGCGTGTTTCGCGGGAACAGAATTCCGAACAAGACAGAATCAATGCTCAAGATTCATTATCATTTCGAGGGTGACATCGCCGACAATCCCGAGGTTTTCCGGTGAAATCTTGTCAATCGAGTCCTCTGAACTGTGCCAGTACAGGTTTGAACTTCCGAAGTTGAAGTCAATTATGTCTACCGCCGGTATGCCCGCATTAAGAAATGGAGTGTGATCGTCTGTCATTCCAATCCTGCTCCAGTTGAAATATTTTCTCTTCCCTCTTTTTTCCGCTGCCTGGAAGATCTGCCCGGCAAGTTTTTCGTCAGATCCTACGGGAATCTCTATGTTGAGATCATTGTCGCCAACCATGTCGAGAAGTATCATCGCAACGCATTTTGCCTTTTCTTCCGAAATTTTACCGGCCATTCTTCTGCTCCCGAAAAGCCCATCGCTTGGACCGTATTTCATAAAACATTCCTCGCCGTCGAAAAATGCAAATTTGATGGTGTGATGTGGGATTTTTGCGGACTTGACAATTGACTCTATCATGGCAAGCATCAGCCCGACACCGGAAGCAGCATCGTTGGCGCCCAAGAAATTGGGGACACTTTGCAGAAGTTTCGTGTCGTAGTGCGCGCCTAAAATGATGAAATCGCTCTTTTCCCCTTTGATTTCTGCGACAACATTGCAGAACTTGATGTTACCGACAGGCGTGTTTTCCTCCCACTTGTCGGTCGAGAAGTCAACATTTAAACTTTTCAGCTTGTCACAGATATATTCTACGTTTTTCGTGGCTCCTGCGCTTCCGGAAGGGCGTGGCCCGATTTCCGCGATCTCTTTCACGTATGAAAAAGCTCTCATAGGATCAACAGAGAGCGACACCGATCCGTTTTGTTCTTCCTGCGAACATCCGGGAAAAACAACGGCAGATAAGATTAAAAAAATAAAGAATCTTTTTTCCATAAATTAATGACAATAAGTCCTTCGGTAATCCACAGGGAGAACAATTAGGCATAATCTAGCCGTTCTTCCTGTTTATTCGACAGTATTCAGCGAACCGCCTGCAAGTATGACTTTCACGTCCTCATCGGAAAGCTTGTTTGAAAGCTTGACCTCGGATGTCGCCCCGTCAGACTTCAAGAGCTCCGCCGTCAAGGTCCCTCCGGGGCGGAGATTCTTGCGAATTTCGCGGATGTTGATGCTGTCCCCCTCGGTAAACTTTTCGTAGTCTGATCCATCCGTGAAAAAAAGAGGGACTATGCCGAAATTGACGAGATTCGCCATATGGATTCTCTCGATGGATTTTGCAATGACAGCCTTGACTCCTAGGAACATCGGGCAGATTGCGGCATGTTCTCTCGAGGAACCTTGTCCATAGCTCTCGCCAGCGACGATCACTGCATGCCTTCCGGAATTCTTGATTTCGAGCGCTCTCTGGTTGAAGGGTATTTTCCCTTTTTCATTGAAGCATTCGAAGACGCACTTGGAGTATTCCGGGATATTGCTTCTGTACTTGAGATAGATGCCGGCTGGCATTATGTGGTCGGTTGTAATCTTGTCACCGGTCTTTATAACCACCACGCCATCAATATTTTCCGGCAAATCTGAGTTTTCAGGCGGGTTACCGATCGTAGGCTTTCTGATAATCTCGACAGTCCCGGAAGATGGAGGAATGATCATATCGTCGTTCACAAGGAAATGGCGTGGGGGTCGGACTTCCGGCGGTGCAATTCCAAGAGTTGCGGGATCCGTGATTTTTCCCGTGATGGCGGTTGCCGCGGCCACAGCCGGGCTCACGAGATATGCCTGATCATTTCTTGTTCCGGTTCTTCCGGCGAAATTCCTGTTGAAGGTCCGCAAAGTAACAGTGCCGTCGGCAGGGCTCATCCCCTGCCCTATGCAGGGACCGCATCCGGACTCGAGGATTCTCGCCCCTGATGCGACCATATCCGCGAGCGCGCCATTTCTGCCAAGCATTTCGAGCACCTGGCGGCTGCCGGGAGCAATCGAGAGGGAGACATTTTCGTTCACAATCCTGCCCTTGAGCATTGCCGCGACAAGCATAAGATCCGTGTAGGAACCGTTTGTGCATGAACCGATTATGACCTGATCCGCCGGCGTTCCGGCAAGTTCACGTATTTCCTTGATGTTGTCAGGGCTCGACGGACATGCCGCCAGCGGGACAAGGGATGAAAGATCAATCTCGATATTCTGGTCGTATTCCGCATTTTTACTTTTGACAAGTCGTGTCCACTGCGACTCCCTGCCCTGCGCCTTTAGAAATTTCTTTGTAATTCCGTCTGAGGGAAATATTGATGTTGTAACACCGAGTTCAGCACCCATGTTCGTGATTGTGGCGCGTTCAGGAACGGAGAGTGAATCAAGGCCTTCCCCGTAATATTCCACGATTTTGCCGACATTACCTTTTGTGGTCAGTATTTGCAACATTTTGAGAATGACATCCTTCGCCGAAATCCAGGGGGGCAGTTTTCCTTTGAGATTCACACCGACAATCTGCGGGTAGTTGACTCTGAAGGGTTTGCCAGCCATGGCAAGTGCCACATCGAGGCCGCCCGCTCCAATCGCGAGCATTCCAATTCCGCCGTTCGTGGTAGTGTGGGAATCAGAGCCGAGCAAAGTTTTCCCTGGAACTCCGAATCTCTCGAGATGGACCTGATGACAAATGCCGTTTCCCGGCCTCGAGAAGTGGATTCCCTTGGCCTGGGCGACTGTCTGCAGATAAAGATGATCGTTCCTGTTCTCGGGGCCGTTCTGCATCATGTTGTGGTCAACGTAGGAGACGGAAAGTTCTGTCTTGACTCGTTCGACGCCGATCGCTTCGAGTTCAAGGTACGCCATGGTGCCTGTCGCATCCTGCGTCAGTGTCTGGTCAATTTTAATCGAAACGGGGGAGCCGGTTTTCGACTTGCCCTGTACGATGTGGTTTTTCAATATTTTCTGGACGACTGTTCCTTTTGCCATTATATGCACCTTTCATATTAAAACTTTTTAAATGATCGTTATATCATTAAAATAATTCTACAAGATCGAATTAATTAATAAATTGCAGGTAAATATTATTCTCTTGCCGCCAAACGGATTTTTTGTAGACGCCAAACAGTATTTGCAATAATAGGACTGAGCTCTTCCAGACCAAAGGCTAGCAAAACTGAATTTTCAAAGTTAATTCTATCCTCACACTGTATCTCTTCATGGAAGGATAAAACATCTCGTGTGAAAAGGTTTCTAAAAGAACTTAAAATGCTTGTTCGAGATTCTGTTGATATTAAATTCGGATTCAACATTCGTAATTGACCGGCAATCTTAGTAGCATTTAAATCCAAAACACCAAGCCCTCGACCAAAGCCCAGAGCCTCAAGATAAAATGATCCCATTAGAGAACAAAGCAGAGCATGGCAGAGTTCAATATCCACATTTGAATCTTGTTTTAGTGTAAAACGAATTAGTCTTTGATTCACAAATGATCGGGGAACTAAACGTATAATAAAAAGTCTGCGGTCAGGATTCATGGAAACTGCAAGATCTGCAACTGTATCTGGTCTCATTTCGTACCATTGCATACCGCTTCTAGCGAGAACTTGTGGTAATAGCTTCCCCTTTCCATTCACGCTTCCAGCAAATCTTTCAATCCAACGCAATGCACCGTCATGTCCGCGTTGCTGCAATTCTTCTAGCGAAGCAGAACAGCAAAATGCCACCCCGTCTGGTCTAGCTTGAAGTCTTGTTGTATCCGCTGACGACTTCAATACTGGAAAAAGGTAGTCAGTTTCAATGCCTACGTTATCTGGAGGGAAGAACAAATCATCCCACCCGCGTCGCTCACCACGTTTAATATCAAAGAAACTCGTAACGGGTATGAAATCATGACAGACACGATCAAGCCAAGAAAGATCCGAGAAATGTGCAGTCCAACAAAGCCCGAGAGAGTCAAGAGATTTGAGCCTGCGCGTCGTCACACGGTTTACTGTTACCGATGAGTTGCTGTGTGCTGTTGAATGCACAATAGTATCAACAATTTCATCAATGTATGATTCATCCCAGTCCTCTATCGGTAATTCCGATGTGGAAAACGTTATAGCCTCATCATCATGTGGTTCATTCGGTGGTATACGTTTTCGTAAGACAAGAAGATTGGTCACTACTTTCGCGTTCTTAAACCACCGTCCATTTGCAGAAGCAACTACCGCTTCCAGATGAAATAATTTTCTCAATCCCGCACGGAAAATTCCGCCCCAGTCTGCTCCAAGCCAAGAATTCGAGACAACAACTCCAATTCGCCCACTATCGTTGTCAGCCAACCTCCACAAGTGCAAAATTAGCGGTGCAAAAAGATCTGATTTTCTGCTAAGTTCAATCCCCGTGGATCTTGAAACAAATCTTGCGATCTCTGCTGCTCTGGGGTTCTTCCAATCTTCAAACCGAACAAAAGGTGGATTTAGTACAATGCAGGAAAAAGCTGGCAATGGTTCATCGAATATCTGCCCTGTTGTAGCATCAACCAATTTTATTAACTCTCCAACACGGAGATTAGCAAGATCATGCTGGAATACTCGAACAGTAGTTGCAGGAGCTTCGCCGGATGCAAGTGCCAGCGCGGCAAACTGCAACGGCATGGAATGTTTGTCCGATGCCCAAGTAGTTGCCAAAGCCTCGGCCATTGACATGCCATGTTTAACCTTGAATTCGCACGCTGCCTTGGCAATCGTCCCAGTGCCACAGCAAGGATCTATAAACGGCACATGGACATCATCCATTGTCAACCTCACAAGCAAATCGGCCAAAGGTCGAGGCGTACAAAATTGGCCGGCAATTTTACGCCTGCTGGCATTACTGATTGAAGAAAGGACTAATTGCAAGAGTTCCTGATTAACAGTGTCTAAGCTTGCGGAGCGTAGAAATCCATTAAATGCGAGCAACTCGTTCCAAACAGGCGACGGCATGAACTGCGCTCCTACATGTGGCCGAAAAATTTGGGCAAAATCATGTCTCATAGAAATATTCTCAAAAACTGCCTCCGCATCACTAACAGTTGACGCAATCGCAGGAGACAGTTCTTCCACACTCCGTACATCTGCAACAAAGCGCTTTAAGTAATGCGCAAACAGAAATCGGTGTATCCAATGAAGAAGAATCTCGACCGCTAAAATTTGCCATTCATTTTCTCTTTCCAGATGTTCAGCTTTTGAATCCCGCCACCAAGCAGATATTTCAGCGCGGAAACTTCTCGATCTTGCGGCCTGATTTTTCAAGTAATCTTCTAATTGTCCCTGGCAGCGATTTACAATGGCGGTTACGATAACCTCTGCTTGCCGATCCAGAGATGGGGGACGAATAATTTCTCCTCTATCAAAAAACGTATTCAGATCATCTATTATTCTACATAGAAGGCAAACCCAGTCTTCCCGATGCAATCTCACGTCATCACGTGATAAGATACAGTTGCAATTCCATGATGTTTTTATCGAGAATGTATCATTTACGTTCACATAAAGAGCAGCCTCGCGCACATTCCACACAAGAAAGCTCCCCAACTCTAACGCACGTGCTTTACTTTCGGCATTGCGTAACAAATCCTCGTTCGTGATTGGTGTGTCCGGCATTTTAAGTTCCCAGCCCTGAAGAACGGCAGTTCTACTTGGATCTCCAAAAATAAGAACATCTGGGAAAAGTACGGTTTTGAGGGCATCTGCCGCGACACTCCACTCTCCGCCAGCCGAGCGAATGGTACAGTGTCGAGAAGAAGCCAATCTATTGATTTCAGAGATTACATCAGCAGCCCAAGCACGCTCATTTATTCTTGGAGAGGTCATAAAATTCTATCCTGCACTTGTTTAAGATGAGCAAGCCTCATAAGTGTCACGCCCACATAATCAATGCTATTTCTCTTGAAAAGATGGACATCTTCGTTCTTTTCAACACCGACAAACCTACGGCCTTCCCTGGCAGCAGCGACTATAAAACTGCCGCTCCCACAAGCATTGTCCAATACAAGATCGCCTGGTTTTGTGAATGTACGGATAAGGTAACATCCCAATTCTACAGGTTTCTGGGTGGGGTGCCACACCGGCCCCTCGCTTTCGGCTGTCTTAAAATAAACAACGTCCGTCGGATAGCGTTCACCACTACTATGAACATGTGCAGGCATAAAGTCACCATAACTACCGGACAACTGATTCTTCCTTACACCCTTGTCATAAGGTGAACCATTTCGCATCTGTGGACAGTAGGTTGGTGGTTTATTATAGAAGACGCAGACATCCTCATGCTTGCGAAGGGGTTGAATCTTCGCATTGAGGAAGTTTGTTGGCTTTGACTTTTCCCAAATAATCTTGTATTTAAACCATGGTTCATTACTCAAGATGATCTTTGCGGTAAAAACACCCTGCGCTGTAAGGACAACAACACCGTTTGGTTTGAGCACATGTCGATATAATGACCAGAGGCGGTCCAGCGAGATAACGCTGTCCCATTTGTTCTGCGTGGTGCCATATGGCAGATCGCACAAAATCATGTCAACACTATGTGCAGGAAACAATGGCAAAATATCCAAACAGTCGCCCTCGAAGACATGATTAGTTATTTCTTCTTTGGTGAGATTATGCCCAGGAACAAATAAACGTCCATCATTCGGATTGAAAGATGGACAAATCGGCTCGGTTATCGCCCGTATTGTTTTTTTAGGAGTAGCTTCACTAATGGGCCAGAGAAGCATTTGTCCGGGGCGCAAAAGATCCGGACGATCTTGATTGGTCAACATTTTAAAACCAGAATTACAAAGTTCCGTCACATACGGCTCGAGATCTTCATGGATTTCTGATTGAAACACATCCTTATCAACGATTCGTCGTGCATAATTCTTAATAAATCCATTCACAATATCGGTTTTCCTCTTGGCAAACTGACGATTTAAGTGAGTTTTATCCTTTACGTGATTCATCGCTTGACCCGATTCATGGCTGTCAGTTCCTTTTACGCACGGGATGATCTTGCTGAGATTTTTAATTTTCTTGATTTTCATAATGTCGGGAAGGATTTCATTTCGATGTTGGACGTTCGAAGTTGAATGTTCGATGTTCAACCGTCTAATACTGTCTCACGTTGCAGTTTTTGGCGGAGAGAGTTCCCCTCTTTGTGGACTCCACGAAATCAATGAACTCCTTGACTTCCGGGATCATCGGCAGTTCGGCCTTGATCTGGTCGAGGGATGCCTTGACTGTGTTGGTCCCACGGAAAAAAATCTTGTAGAGATCCTTGAGAGTCCTGATTGTTTCATTCGAGAATCCGTTTCTCTGGAGACCTATGAGGTTAACACCCTGGACAGGGCCGTTCCTGCCGTGTCCGATCATGAACGGTGGCAGGTCAACGGAGATTGCGGAACATCCGCTGAGGACGGCGAACCGACCGACCCTACAGAACTGGTGTATCGCGGCGATGCCCGAAATGAGACAGTTGTCTCCGATTTCGACATATCCGGCGGCGAGCGAGCAGTTGGCCATAATGACGTGGTTGCCGATTCTGCAATTGTGCGCTATGTGCGTGTTTGTCATCATGAAGCAGTTGTTTCCTATGACAGTTTCGGAATCAGGTTTAGTCCCGACATTTGCGGTGAAGCTCTCTCTGAAGATGTTGCCATTGCCGATCTTGAGATAGGAAACAGTTCCCGGCTGATATCCATGATCCTGCGGGTCGCATCCTAGGATGACAGCCGGATACATGCGGTTTTTTTCACCTATTATCGTGTGGCCAGTGACGACACAATGCGAGTCCATAACGCATCCTGTCCCGATTTTGACATTCGGACCGATTATGCAGTATGGGCCTATTACTATATCTTCAGCTATTTCGGCCTTGGGATCTACTATGGCCGTGGGATGGATGTTACTCATAAATTTCTCCATTTTTTTATAATTATCTCAAAATACGCTATTGTTTTTTAAATGCAATACTGATATGGTACTATTCGCACATTAATGTTAAATGCTATTTTTGAACTAACGGAGGTTTCTTATGGCACATAAAAAAGGACAGTCGAGCAGCAGGAACGGACGGGACAGCAACCCACAGATGCTCGGGATGAAGGTCTATGGCGGACAACTCGTTCCGGCCGGAAGCATAATAGTCAGGCAGAGGGGGAATAGGTTTCACCCTGGCAAGAATGTCGGATGCGGCAGGGATTTCACCCTCTTCGCTCTGGCCGAAGGGATAGTCACTTTCTCCAACTGCAAACGTAAAATCAATGTGATTCCTGCGGAAAGTGCGATCGCTGCACAATAGCAGGGATTGCGAATATGGCAGAGTTTAATCCGGCCCGGTCAATCCGGGCTTTTTTTTGGAGTATTCACGTATGTTTGTTGATCAGGCACAAATCAAGGTCAAGGGAGGAAAAGGCGGCAAAGGATGCTGCAGTTTCCGCCGCGAGAAATATGTCCCGAAAGGCGGCCCCAGCGGCGGTAACGGGGGTAACGGGGGGAATGTGATTCTCGTGGGGGACGAGGGTGAGCAGAGCCTTGTGGATCTTCTTTTCAACCGGCATTTCGAAGCGGAAAAAGGTGGAAACGGACTGGGCAAGGATCAGCACGGCAGAACAGGAGGAGATCGCCTGATACGTGTGCCTCTCGGAACAATTGTGAAGGATGCGTCCACTGATGAACTCATCGCCGACATAAACGTCGCCGGTCATCGCGCAGTTGTCGCTGTAGGTGGCAAAGGAGGCAAGGGGAACAAGCATTTTCTGAGCAATCGCAACAAGGCGCCGATGCAGGCCGGGCCAGGGGACGAAGGAGAGGAAAGGGAACTCAAGCTTGAACTTAAGACAATAGCCGATGCCGGACTTGTAGGATATCCCAATGCCGGCAAGTCAACACTTCTGGCGGCGGTGTCGGATGCCCACCCCAAGACAGCGCCCTACCCTTTCACGACGTTGCATCCGACCGTCGGGGTTCACGAGTTCGAGGACTACAGCAGGCTGACAGTGGCCGATATTCCCGGGCTCATCGAAGGCGCGCACAGAAACATCGGACTCGGCCATGAATTCTTGAGACACATCGAAAGGACAAAGGTACTCCTTTATGTAATTGACATATCCGGATTCGAGGGAAGAAACCCCTGCGATGACTTCATCTCGCTTCGGAATGAGCTAGAACTCTACATGAAGGGACTATCAAAAAGACCGTTTCTCATAGTTGCAAACAAGATGGACATTCCCGAGTCCAAAAAGAATCTCAAGATTTTCAGGAAAAAATTCCCGGACTGCGAAATTATACCCGTCTGCGCTTTGAAAAAGGAAAATACGGACTATCTTATAGAAGAGCTCAGAGAGCTACTCGGAAAAAGTTAGGAAAGATACGTCCTTTGCTGAATTATTGCCTACGAATGGAATTCACTTAAGGATGGAGGCAGTGGATATTCACATCGGGAGCCTGTCGGATGAAATGTAAAGACTGTAGTTTTGATTTTCCAGACACCTTCAAGTTCTGCCCTGAATGTGGATCGCCCCGCGAAGCATCAGACCCGGGAACGGCAGACGAGGAAAATCTCCCCCCACCCAGGCAAGACATGACATCCCAAAAGACGGACGTAGATACAAGAACAGTAATTTATGATCAGGCATCCTTGGAGAGGGCGGCTACCACCAATACCATGTTCGACAACAGGTATGAGATCGGAGAAATGATTGGTTGCGGGGGATTCGCTCTCGTATTCAAGGCGAAGGACGCGAAACTTGGCAACCGCGTGGTGGCAATCAAGCTTCTGCAAAAGAAGGACAAGATTGATGATGACTGGCATATGGTACTCGAGCGATTTCTCCGAGAGTCTTCCGTCATCGCATCGCTGAACCACAAGAACATAGTGACGATCCACGACTGTAGTTCCGAGGTGGAGAACCATTATATTGTGATGGAATACATTTCCGGCGGAAACCTGAGGGAATATCTTGCAAAGAAAGGCGGCAAGCTGTCAGTCAGAGAAGCGTTCAAAATACTTAAATGCGTATGTCAGGGGCTCGCATTCGCACACAGGAAGAACCTGATACACAGGGACATGAAACCCTCGAACATAATGCTTGTATTTGATGGCGACGAGATCATTCCCAAGATAGTGGATTTCGGCCTTGCAAGAGTGGGAGAGTCAACCGACATGTCCATAAGTGGATTCGGCATGGGGACACCAGCATATATGTCTCCGGAACAACGGCGTGATGCCAAGAGCGTGAACCATACGACGGACATATACTCGATCGGTAAGATGCTATACGAGATTGTGACGGGCGAAGATCCGGAAAACATTGATCCCGAGAAGGTCAAGGAATATCCTGAAGTAGCCGACATCGTGTTCAAATGCCTCAAGACGCGTCCGGAAGAAAGATATTTCAGTGCCGATCTCATAATCGAGGATTTCGATTCATACCTCGTGGGGAAAGACAAAGCAAGGAAAAATATCTCTGGCGATAAGAATGTGGATCCTTCTCTTTTCAAGTGCCCTGTATGCTCCACACCGAACGTCCCCGACTCGAAATTCTGCGCCGGCTGCGGGAATGGCCTTTCGTGCGAATGCCCGGAATGCGGTACGGAAGTGGCCTCCCATCTTACATTCTGCAAGTCCTGCGGAACGGACATTCAGGGATTCTCAACAGCAAAGGAGGCGCTTGAAAAAATAGAAGAGAACTATGACAGCGGGAAATGGATACAGATAATTAAGACGTATGAACAGCTTCCCAAGGATCTCAAACTCCAGGGCTCGAAGGGAAGCCAGGTGGTCGGGAAGATACATGAGATATACCTGAATGTCAAAGACAAGGTCGAGGAAGAGTCGTTCTACTCCCTCTGTACCGGGAAATCCGCAAACTTCGAAGAGGTGGAGAAATACGAAGATGCAATAGTCCAGCTCGAAAACTACCTCGGCAAATTTTCGGACGGGATGCATTTCCCGGAAATAAGGCAGAAGATAAACAAGCTTAAAAAACTAGTGTACAAAGGTCCCTCGCCAGGAGACGACTGGAAGTTGCCTTGGATTGACCTCGAGCTCGCTCCGATTCCAGCAGGAGAATTCCAGATGGGATCGCCTGCTGGTAAATTCATATTTTTCGGCCGGGAAAAGGGGCGCAGAAGAAATGAAGCCCCCTTCCATATGGTAAGACTCTCCAGACATTTCTGGATTGGAATATGCCCGGTCACGATCGGGGCATATATTGAATTCATCTCTTCCAAAAACAGGGATCCCTTCATCAAATGGACACCTAAAGGATGCCCTGTGGACAAGGCAGGGGAAAATCCTTCGATAGACGAAGGGTTCTGGGGAAACATGCTTCAGCCGATGGTCGAGATTCCATGGCATGCGGCAAACGCATTTTGCCGGTGGCTCACAGAAAGGGAAAGAAAGGACAACAGACTTCCGGAGGGCTATATCTACAGACTGCCCACCGAGGCGGAGTGGGAATACTCCTGCCGAGCCGGCACATGCGGCAGATTTTTTTTCGGAAACAACGAGGAGGAACTGGAACAATATGCGTGGTTCGCAAGAAACAGCGGGGGGAAGACGCACCCCGTAGGCATTAAAAAACCCAATCAGTGGGGACTTTTCGACATGTATGGAAATGTCTGGGAGTGGTGCCATGACAAGTATGACAGTTACAGCGCAGAGGACACGGTCAATCCCACCGGGCCGAAACTCGGCACATCATTCGTGAGAAGGGGAGGAAGCTGGATCAACGACTATAATCACTGCCGATCCGCGTGCAGGAACAACTGGGAGCCCGGAGCGATGTTCAAATATCTGGGATTCCGCATAGTCCTCGCACACAAGATCGAACATACCGGACTGTATTGATTTTCCTGGGCATGCCGGAAAATCAGATTTGTTTCTTTTCCTTTTCCATGCTCATGAGGCCTTCGCCGATTTCAAGCAGGGCAATGTTCATATGTTCCGGTTCCAAGGTTTTCACCATAGGCTTTGCACCGCGTGAAAGCTGCCTGGATCTTCTAGATGCCATTATTACCAGGACGCGCGGATCGGCCACCTTCTCGACCGCCTTCTGCAGAAATTTCTCGTTTATCATATCAAAACTCCTTTTTGTATTCAGTAATCAATTATAGTGCGGTGATTGTCTATTGTCGTGTAGTCGTTGCTCATTGCACGCCTGTGTCTTGCCTCGAATTCAGGCAGAGCGTCCACGATGAACTTTTCAGTAAGAGGTTCTCTTTCCGGATTCTTCAGGGCGTCACGGAGCATAAGGCGACCTGTGTAGAGATAAATTTCCATCTCGACCAGGTCTCTCGCCACGAGATCGGAATACGCAGAATCCCGTTTCTCGGACACAAACTTGACCGTTTCCTGTAGTCTGCGCCTCATATCCTTGAGATGCCCGTTCATCCTGTCGAGGACTCCTTCGCAGCGGACTTTCTCCATCTGTTCCATCGATGAGTCCAGTGTTCTCTGGACGACTCCGCCGATGGCCGCCACGACTTGCAGCTGAGTGGTTCCCTCGTAGATATTTGTAATTCTGGCATCGCGATAGAATCTTTCCGCATTGAAGTCGCGCATGAAGCCCGTACCACCGTGAATCTGTATGCAGTCGTATGATACTTGGTTTGCAATTTCCGTGCAGAAGGCCTTGGCCATCGGAGTGAGCACGGCGGCCATTTTGCTGTAGTATTTCTGTTTATCGCGCATTTCCTGCGTGACATTTTCTGCCGGAGTATGCTCGACAAGGCTTGTGTATCCATGGCGGAGATCAACGACCTTTGTCGTCTCGTATAGGAGAGTTCTAGCGGCAAGCACCTTCATCTTCATTTTTGTGAGCATGTCGTATATCGCCGGAAACTTGTCAATGGATTTCTTGAACTGTTCACGCTCGGAGGCATATTTTCTCGCCTCGCGGAATGCCGCCTCGGCTATCCCGAGCGCCTGCCCGGAAATTGCCACACGGGCGCCATTCATCAGAGACATGATGTATTTTGTAAGGCCTCTTCTGCGAAGTCCGCAGAGTTCGGCGGGAACGTGGTTGTACTGGAGTTCACATGTCGCGACACCGTGGATGCCAAGCTTGTGCTCGATTCTTCTCACGACAAGCTGGGGACACGCCTCGCAGATGAACATCGAAAGCCCGCGTCCATCGGTTGTGCCCTCCTCGGATCTTGCGAGAACGAGATGCACCTTGGCGCACCCGTTCGTTATAAATCTCTTCATGCCATCGAGATACCACTTTCCAGTGTTGGGATCCTGTGTCGCCTTGAGTCTGACCGACTGGAGGTCTGAACCAGAATCAGGTTCGGTGAGGTCCATCGAGCCGTCGGCTTCGCCTGATGCGAATCTCGGCAGGAATCTCTGTCTCTGCTCGTCGTTTCCGAATTCGCAGATCGTCTCGGAGATGTCCTGGAGTCCGAAAAGGTTCTGAAGGCTCGCATCGGCTCTCGACACCATCTCCGTCATCATCGTGTAAATTGTGTTGGGAAAATTCAGACCTCCATACTTGTAGGGGAGCATGACTCCCATCACGCCAGCGCTGCAGAGGTCCTCGATGTTCTTCCTGGTGAGGGGATGGTATGTCACCTTGTTGTTCTCGAAGTGAGGCCCTTCCTCGTCAACCTGTCTGGATCTGGGATCTATTCTTTCTCCGCAAACATCTCCTATGACTTCGAGGACTCTCCTGAAGTTGTCCAGCGCGTCGGCATAATCCTGCGGGGCGTGATCATGTGTCGCAGCTTCGCTGTAGTTCTTCTCCCTCTGAGCCACGACCTCCTTGAGGTCTATATGGTTCAGGGTGAAGACAAGGTCCTTGTTATCCGTGAAAAAATTGCTCATCTTAGGAATCTCCTTAAACTTTTGCCTTGAAGGCTTTTATCATCTTGGGGACTACATCGTTTATTTCACCGAGTATCCCATAGTGCGCGATCGAGAATATGGGAGCATCCGGATCATTGTTTATCGCGATGATTTTTCCGCTTTCCGCCATTCCAGCCCTGTGCTGGACGGAACCACTTATGCCGCATGCGATGTAGAGTTTGGGTCTCACAGTAACTCCTGTCTGCCCGACCTGATGGTCATGGTCTATCCAGCCCGCGTCAACTGCCGCGCGGGACGCGCCGACATCCGCGCCGATGGTTTTCGCAAGCTCGCGCATAAGTTTGAAATTCTCCTTCGAGCCCAAGCCATATCCGCCAGACACAATTATTCTGGATGTCTGCAAATCAACTGATTTCTCCTTTTGTTCCCTCTCTATCACACGGACAACTGTATCGACATCTGTTATCACCGGTTTCACATGGATGAGTTCGCCCTTCCTCGTTGTGTCCGGCTCATCGAGCTTCATGACACCAGGGCGGACAGTCACCATCTGGGGATCGTCCCAGGTGTTCACGATGGTCGCGATGATGTTTCCCCCGAAAGCGGGGCGTATCTGCATCAGTTTGTTCTTGTAGAACTTCTTGTTGACCTTGTCGTCAAAATCGTCTATCTTCAGATCCGTGCAGTCTGCGGTGAGCCCCGCGAGGAGGGTGGACGCCACCCTGGGTGCTAGTTCCCTGCCCTTCGGAGTCGCTCCGAAGAGAAGGATGTTCGGCTTGTGCTGGCGCACCAGCTCGACTATGATTTTTGCATAAGGAAGAACAGTGAATGGTTCGAGTTTGGGATCCTCGGCCATAAACACCTTGGAACAGCCATAGTGGAATAAAGTGGAGGCTGTTCCCTTCAGGTTGTTTCCAAGAAACACAGCCTCAGTCTTGACTCCAATCTGTTTTGCCAGATCCACGCCCTTGCAGACGAGTTCAAGGCTGACATTTGCGATTTTGCCGCCTTCCTGTTCGATGAATACCCAGACATTTCCAATTTTATCAGCCATTTTATTACCCCAGTGTATGGTCTTCGATTAGTTCATGTATAAGAGCGTTGATTCCCGCCTCGGTCGGCTCGATCCTCTTGGTTCCGGAGCCGGTGAGAACCACGTTCATAATATTCTTCACCTTCGTAGGTGAACCTTTAAGGCCTATCCGTTCCGGATCTGCCTTGATGTCGGCATTGTTCCACTCATTTATCCAGAGTCCCTTGCTCTTGAGGGATTCCTCCTCTACGGCAAGCAATTCAGCATCGGTATAGTTGGCACCTGCATGGAAGGCGAGCAGTTCGGAGCGGGTCTTGGCCTTCTTGTATTTCATCACGCGCAATGCATTAGACGGACGCGGATCGTTCGCGTCAACCACCGTCAGAAGACATGGCAGCGGCGACTCGAGCACCTCGAAGCCGCCCTCGATGGCTCTTTTCGCCTTTATCTTCTTCTTGTCGAGGGAAATGACCTCCTCCACGTAGGATATCTGCGGAAGATCAAGTTTTTCTGCAAGCTGGGGACCGACCTGCGCGGTGTCGCCGTCAATGGCCTGCCTGCCGCAAATCACCAGGTCGAAATCCCCTATGGTCTTAGCACAGAAACTCAAAGTATAGCTTGTCGCAAGTGTGTCAGCTCCTGCAAAGCTCCTGTCAGTCAGAAGAACAGTCTCGTCCGCTCCCCTGTACATTGCCTGCCTCAGGACTTCGGATGCCGCAGGAGGCCCCATCGCCCCGACTACAACTTTCGCGCCATACTTGTCCTTGAGCTGAAGTGCCAGCTCAAGCGCATTCAAATCCTCCGGATTGAAAATCGCAGGGAGAGCGGCGCGGTTGACTGTCCCGTCCGGCTTCATCGCCTCCCCGGTGATATTCTTAGTATCCGGAACTTGCTTTACAAAAACTATGATTTTGTAACTCACGATATTGCTCCGTTTCATTTCATTTGGTTAACAACTTGATACTCAATCAAAAAGGCTGAAATATAATGCCTAAATATGGGAAAAACAGTAAAAACAGAAGATTTTAACAGATAATTTCAATCTTAAGCTCTTTTGCGGCCGCAAGCATTACTTTGTCAGTCGTGAAGAGGGGGGAAAGAGAATATTCCAGACATGTGGCAAGATGAATGGCATCAAGCGTCTTAAGTCCGATGTTTCCCGACATTTTCTCAATCAGTTTCCCTGCAGAAGAGAGAGTTTCCCTTGTCACAGGGTACAAGTGCCAGATTCCGATCTTGTCATGCTCCAGGAATTTATCAACAGTCTCCCTAAACTGTCTATGTGTGACAAACTTCTCCCTGAGTTTCCTACATGCGACAGAATTAAATTCTGGAATCAGAAGTTCTGAGGAGCAGAATTCAGATTTATTTTCCAATAGAATCCTTGAAATCCTCTGGCTTTCCGGTTCGTTAAAGTACAACTTTGCAACAACAGACGTATCAAGATACATATTAACCTCTCCCGTCCCTGTCTTCACGTATACCTTTCTCCAAGCGTCCCCTGGGGGCCGACTTCTGCGTGGTACGAAGTTTCGAAAGTCCGTCAAGAAACGCTGAAAAGTCCTTCGCCCTTTCATCTCCCTTGAAAGATGATATTTTAGCGACAGGCCTCAGACGGTTTCTTATTATGACATCCTCTCCTCTTTCCACCAGCGTGAGGATTCTTGAAAAATTCATTTTCGCGTTCCGTATGGACATGCTTATCATATGTTCCCCAATTCTTTTTGATTCTCGTTTTTCGTTTCCCGGTTCATAGAATAGTGCCACATGGGGCACGTTTCAAGAATAAATGATAGGAATTTCAATTTTTATATAACTCGTCAGTTTTACTCCTAAAACCGCTGCTGGAGTGTCGAGTTCCACCTCGACCGCGCCGTACGGAGGGACTGGCAGCCGTCCCTCCCAAAAAGCCATCTGCCGGAAAAGACGCATTACATTTTTATCAGGAACGGCAAAAGATCCCCAAGTGTACTCCAACATTTGACTTTCGTTGGTGTCCAGCCTTACATGTCCGCCGCAGTCCCCTTCGGGGCGAAGGAGGAAGGCTGTTCCCATTCTTCAATACACACACTGAAGTGTGAACACCAACCACGATGAATCGTGAACTCCAACTATTCACTGAACTGGAGACGCGAACACTACGCGGACACCTAAGGCGTGGAACAGGAACGTCGGCACGGAGTGACAGCAATTCGCTGAAAGGCAGAGGCTGGCATCGTAGGGACAGCTGCCGCCGCGCTGGATGCGTGCTGTGCCCGTTTTTGCCCCTACAGGGTCCTTCACAGGTTCCTTGGGATAATCTCCAAACCAGTCGGAGCACCATTCCGAGACATTACCGCTCATGTCGTAGATTCCCAGCTCATTGGGCTTCTTCTTCCC
>CAIQLG010000120.1 GCA_903872565.1 uncultured Lentisphaerota bacterium
ACTTGAAGCGTCCTTTGTCCTCGATTCCGCCTATGGCCGCTACCCAGTGCGAGCAGTCCTCCACAGCGAGAATTGCGGGATTGCCCTTCTTGAGGTGAGCGGCAAGCCTGTCATGGAACACATCGGCATCGTCTGTCTCAAGAGTCCTGCAGACCGCATTATTCTTTCCCGCCGCCTTCCTGATGTGTTCCTCGCCGAGCCCCCGCCAGTATATGAGGTACGGAGATCCGGCATCTTTCGCCACGGCACTCTGCGTCTTCTCGACTCCTAGCACATACAGGCAGTATGAGAGGCTGGCTGCCCCGCAGTGACAGGGCTTCTGCTTTTCGAGCAGATACGTGAACTCGTTTTCCATTTTATTTTCTCCTGTTGGATTTTTCACCTAAAAAGCATGGGAAGCTTCCTGAAAAGCAGATCCTCCCCGGTGGCCAGCAGCATTTCAGCGCAATGCTTCGTGGCTCTGACATATTCCCATGCGAAGTCCATAGTGGACATCTCCGAAAAGCTCTTCCTCCTCGCAAAGCGGCTTCTTCGCAAAATAATGAGGCCGGTGAGAATATCCCTGAATTCCTCATCCGTCCTGTGATAGACTCTGCCACCGCCCATCGAGTCGGCGATCCACACTCCGCTGTTATCGATCCCGGACAACACAACCCAATGGGACCAGCGGACGAAAGCCAATGCCGGGTGCCCTGCGGAAATGTTGCTACGTACCGCATCCCTGTCGAAGCCGGCCACCGCGGAAGTTGTGAATCCGTCTTTGCGCAATACCGCCATAATGTCCTGCGGCAATGTGCCCCTGAGATCCGCGAAATCTGGAAGCACCGACAGTATAACTGATGCAACTTCCTCCCGATACGGCATGATATATGGCAACGGGATGTTGCCCGTCCCCAGATATGTCGCCAGATCTGACAGGTCCAGCCCATAGTGATCATATACCGCCTGCATGGCGCAGAGCCCGCAGGAGTAACCATCATTTTGGCGGACAGGCCTGATCTCAAGCCTGTGGCCGTCCGCGACTTTTCTCTTCTTTATTTTTCCCATAAATGTTCAATTCCTTTTTGTTTTATTGTTTTTTGACTCCGACGTTGATCGTCCTCATGTTCTCCTCTCTCCATCTCCGGTATCTCGCGATCTCCGGCTCCAGCATCCTGAAGCAGAGGAACACTATTCCGGCGTCGTCGAGTTGCCCGAGTATGGGGATCACGTCCGGCACGATGTCGAGCGGGCTCACCACATACAGTGCCGCTAGCACCGGCAATGCGATGCACCACCAGGGCAGATGTTTGTACCTGCCCCTGCATGCGTCTTTCAGCATAGGAATAAGCATGACCGCGTCTGCGAGCAGGTTCTTCCATCCGTCGTCTGACTGTATCTTATTCTTCATTGGCCAACTCCTCATTATGATTTTTCACCGGGAGTTCCCAGTTTTCCCCGGAATACTTGAAGTCGAACGCCCTGGGATTCTCGAGCCATTCCACCTCGACCGCGCCCACCGAGACGGGCAGCACGGTCCTAAGCCCGGATTCGAGCCTCTGCATCGCCTCAATCATCAGGCATCTGCCGCTCTTTGCGATGTGGCCGCGGCTCCTTGAGAACATTTCGGACGCAATGCCGTGCCTGTCCTCCTCCGAGAGCGCGTTCCAGAACTCGATCCAGCCCGAACGATCCTCTATACGCATACCGAGGCTCTCGACCGAAAGGATCATCGGCTTTGGAATTGCGACATGCACGTCGAGCCGGTTTCCTCCGAAAAGCCGCGCCAGGAACGACACGCCTCCAACGGGAGTGAAACGGAACACGCATGCTTGGTCTCGCAAGTCAAAACCGGACTTGGCGACGTAGACGTGGCTGCACTCGGCCTCCTTGGAACTGAATGGTACAGGGATTCCAAGCAACCGAAGGCTCTCACGCTTCCAATCGAATCGGTGCTCGAATTCGCCCATCGCGGTCGCAAGCTCCAGCACCGGAACTATCTGCCTGACAGTCATAACTCCTTCGCCCATGGTGACTTTGCACCCTGAACCAAAGAACCTGCCTATTGCGTTGTACGCCGCCCTGCTGCCATCCTTAACGAGGGCGTAAGCGAGCAACATTACAATGCATACCGAGACCAGCCCGAGCCCGAAGACGGCTCCCAGCACAAGAACCGCGAAAGCCATGGAACTCAGCATCTTCCACCCCCTTCCTTGTTGGAAAGGAAGCATATCACCACGGCACCGATTATTCCGGGAATCCATCCCAGAATCCAGAGCACCGTCACGACCAGGATGCTTCCCAGTCCCTTGTCCAGAACCGCAACAGGCGGCAGGATCACGCATAGAACTCCTCTCAGAAAACTCATTTCAGACCTCCTCGTATTATACAAATTCGCAGATACCATGCGGATTCTTGCACGCCGTCCGGAAAAACACCCCATATATTCGTCTCCGCAATACCTGCGCAATGGCCAGATGGCGGGCATGAGGAGATTAAAACAGGGATGAAATTCCAGCTACCGGCGTGGGAATTCACTATATATTGTAACTCTGGAAGGAGACGAATTAAGGAGGAGCATTTGCAGCGGTCAGCCGGCTGTGGGGATTGAGGATTAAATGGGGGATAGAGGTGATGAAATCACGGATTTTCGCTTGCTCGTATGGCGTGGAACACATCGTCGGCATTGCCAAGAACAAACCTTGAGAATTTCTCGGTGGCCTTTTCCAGAGCCTTCATGTTGTCCATCTCGGTTTCGCATTCGATGGCATAGAGCATCCTGAACTTTTCCAGGAACCCGTCCGAATTCGGCAATATCCTGTCCACTCCCGACGTGTCGCAGACATCCGTATCGGTGGTATCTTCAATTTCGATCCTCTGTCCGTTGATGATGTCAATCGTCTCGGGAATGGAGAAACCGGCCTCCGATGCAAGAGAATGCACGAGTGCGAGCCTCTCGGTCTCGTCGGAACCCTCCGTGCCCATCACCATCCCGGCTATATTTTCGAAAACTACACGCAGTGTCCCGTCCTTCAAGAGTCCGTAATCCTGCAGATATGCTGCGGACTTGCCGTATGCGGTGAAGGCATCTTGTCCCGAGCCGCAGGCAAATATGTGCGCCGCCGGATCACCAGTGGAGAGCAGCAGCTGGAGAACGGCGAGGAAATAGCATTCGAAGCCGGCGTCGTCGCCCTCCGAAGCCGATGCGGCGAGCCCGGAGAAGAAGACAGCGCTCCCGGTCATCCGAGAGATGTGGAACATCGTATCATTGCGAAGTTCGCCGTGTGGGTCGTTCTGCATTTAAAATCCTCCTTGTGCATGCAATATAGTTTCGAAATTCATAAAAATAAAGGCCGGGGATTAGTCCAGTCCTGCAGAATATTAACAAGATAAAGGATAAGTTTCAATCTTATTCAGCTGAATCATAAAACAACCCTGCCGAGTATGTTTTCTATTGGTGCTTCGCCGAATACCATCATGTCTTCAGGTCTGTCGCGGTTGTCTCCGACGACAAATACGCTGCCAGGGGAGACTTTCAACGGGGACATCTGCCAGTCACAGGGATATTTCGCATATGCTTCCTCGACCTCCCTGCCGTCAATCAACAACCGAAAATGATAAAGTATGTTCTCTGGCATATACCGCTACATTTAATTGAATTTAAATTGAATTTAGAAAAGTAACCGTTATCTCACCTTTCTGCGAGTTTTTCTTGGACGAGATTGATTTTTAGCAATACATCTCTTTTCCGCAACTGACGGAGCATTTAATTTCTCACGTAACTCCCTACTTTCCTTATTAATCGCTTCAACTGACACTAGTAATGCTTCAAATTCCTTCATTGTTTTCTCTAATTCGATGAGATCTATAGGTTGAGGGTAATTGATTGTCCCTGTCACTATGTATATGTAATGATGTTCGTGTGTTGTACTCTTGCCGGCCGGGATAAAAATATCTTCTTTTCTATATTCGGTTGAACTATCTGTATAACTTTTTTTTCTTTCAAACCGTAATCCAGAAATGTTATCACCCCCTTTAGCCAAGCACATTTTTTTCAACTCAAAGATCGCATCATTACTTGAAACATCGGATCTAGCTTCGATAACTTCAGTTTTGCCTGACCAGCTTTTATTCTTTTCTGTAGTTGGAATCTTTTCTAATTTAGCCGTGCATTTTTTACACAATCCAGAAATTACACAACTTGAACAGACATCCATTTTACAGCAATCACATTTTTCAAATCCCCTGCCGGCAATCCACTCAATAAGACCTTCATTGCGGCTATATTTACAGCTGTTGCATCTCAGTTTAGCCATAACCATCTCCCATGTTTAATTTTTAATTTCGTCTGGTTTATTTGTGAATATTTGATTGTTACCTTCTCAGCGACGGGAACCGCTGTCACGCTCTCGGAGCTTGCAGCGATGACTGTGAGCCCTCCGAGATTGTAAGACATTTCTTATCCTTTCGGATACTCTTCTCCTGCTTTTGTCTCAATGGCATGGCCATTGGACATGGCCTTCTCCCCCATCACTTCTCCGCATGGAACTGGATCATCCTTCCACGCAAGCTGTCCAACCTTGTTAATCACAGCCTACTTCTTCCCCTTTGCAGACCAGTCCACAAGCGTAAATGTCTTCTCCGATGGCTTGCCTTTGTCCTTGATGACAGTCTTGGTCGTCTTTTTGCCTGTGTATGCCAGCAAATCCCCTTCGGCAAAACGAGCACCGGCATTGTTGAATGTCAGAAAGAAGGTATCAATAGTTCCAGTGATTGAGGGGTTGTCAACTTTGCTGGAGAGATCAAGTATGTTGGTACCTGAGTTCGATGCGGGAGTTCCTGCTATCTTGACTGTCAGTTTTTTCTTCTTATCCCATTTGAGATCAACTTTTTCTACAGTCACCGCCTTTGCCTTGATCGCATCATCTCCGGTAATCTTAAAAGTTGCGCTGCCGCCCTTTTCCCTGTTGAGCTTCTTTGGGATGGCATTTCCAAGCGTGCCGCTGAAGGAATAGAATCCGAAATCAAAGGTGAATCCTGTGCTCTCTCCTATGGTGGTCAAGTTGAAGTCGGCAGGGAACTGAATGGTCGCCTGAGCCATGAACTTGTCGGTGGAATATTGAACATATGAACCATCTATTTTCTTGATAGAATCTTTGTGCGAACTGTTGAACGAGAGCTTCGATGTGTCACCATATACGCTTATTGCGGTTGAAGTGAAATCAACACCAGTTTGATTTGCCCCGGCTATTGCGACCTCCTGCGAAAATGGAGCGAATGTGTAACCGGAGAGTTTTGGAGTCACAATGTAGCTTCCATCTGCAAGCCCGGTGAAACTGTACGAGCCATCGGTACTGCTTACTGTTGTCGAAGATAATGCCCCTGACAGTGTGATCATGACACCCTCTTGAATAGCGCCGCTAACAGTCCCACTAATCGAGTAAACTCCCGGGTTCTTTGTCGCAACGAAATCACAACCAGTCACATTTTTCCCGTTTATGGTGACGTTCCTGCTCAAAGGCGTGAAGGTATGTCCTGACAGGCTTGGAGTAACAGTGTATAAACCATTTGATCGCTCTGCAAATATGAAGGATCCATCAGCCCCGCTCGTGGTTGTGGAAGAACTCGTACCTGAGAGTGTCAGCGTCACTCCCTGCGTGACAGCTCCACTGACTGTCCCGCTGATGGAACAGGCTCCCGCATCAATTGTGAAACTCGCGGAAATCGTGTGATTTTCCGTGACATTGCTGAATGTGTAGTTTGCGACCTCGCCTTTTGATACGGTGTCAACAAGAACATCGGCAACATGGTAACCGGTGCTTGGGGTTATAGTGAAAGTCTTGTCTGTTCCATAGTTTACGGTCGCACTCGGCGTGATCGAGCCGTTTGTGCTGGCTGAAGCCGTTATTGTGTATGTCGTTACAGAATACTGTGCCATGACCGTAAGATTGGATGTGATGTTGCTGAAACTCTTGTCCCATCCGGTGAAAGTCCAGCCGGGATTGGCGGTGACCGCCGGAGCTGTCGCCGCACTTCCATGATTGACCGTCTGCACAAGGCTGTCTGATGAAGTTCCTTTGCCTGCGAGATCGAATGTGACGGTATAGGTGTTTATCGCGAAATTCGCAGTTATGTATGTCGGGACAGAACTTGTGATTGTCGTCGTAGCATCATTCACGCCAGCGACTCCAGCGATGTCTCCAGTCCAGTTCACAAAATGGTAGCCAGCATTCTCTGTGGCACTGATTGAAACCGCCGCTCCTTTCGTCCGGGCAGATGCGCCGGAAGGATTTGTCGTTCCATTGCCGTCGTTGTTGACGGTAAGCGTGTAGTCGTTGTCGGCTTCGGTCGCGGTGACATCCTTGTTGTTCATTCCGGCGCAGGAGCATCTTATCACCGCCGAGCCGTTAGTGGTATCCGCATCCTCGGCGGCGACGAGCGTGACAGTCTTGTAGCTGTCCCAGTCGCTTGTTGAGAATGTCAGAGAAGAGCCGGATGAGACTGATATGTCGCTGTCGCCGGAAGTCCATGACACTGCTACAGTTTTGCTTTCCGTCGGCTGGGCTGAAAGCTTCACGCCGAAGGTGCTGGTCGTACCTTCGGGAACATTAATTGTGTCGCTGTCCGTCAGGATTGAGACACAATTAACTGCGAATTTCGCATAGAGTGTGGTGTCCGCGGTTATGGGGAAAGTTCCTGTTCCCGCAGTGTAATCTGTTCCTCCACCATCGGCCTGTATATTCCAGACTGCGAAGCTATAACCGGTTTTCGCAAGGTTACCGCTGTTGACAGCGACAGTTACAGTCGCATTCGCCAGATAGCTTCTCTTGTGCGGGGCAGTGCCGCTTGTCTTGTCATTGCCATCATAAACTACGGTATAGTCGTAAGGGTAGCACGGATAGCCTTTCCAGATCGGAGTGTCAAATCCAGTGTTCGTGGATTTGTAGTAGATTGTGAAATCCGGGGCAGTAGAATCAAATACTCCAGAACCAAAGCTGGCTGGCGCATCGCCTTCGAAGTATGCGGAGGCGAGGGAACTGCAACCCGTAAACGCCCCGTTCCCGATGCTTGTGACGCCGTCAGGGATCACGACGCTGGTCAATAAACTGCAGTTTGCAAATGCAAAAAACCCGATCGAAGTCACGCCATTAGGTATTCTCACACCGGTTAATGAACCACACCCATCAAACGCTCCATCTCTTATCGCGGTCACATTCACGCCGTCGATTGTGGCTGGGATGACAACAGTACCACCGGGGCCTGTGTAGCCGGTTATTGTGTGTGTGGCCGGATTGAAAACGAAGTCGGATTCCGGCGATGCCGCATACTCTGAGAACTCTGCCGTAAAACTCATGTTGGCGGTGACATTGGTAACCGTCAGGCTGATGCCTTTCGAATAGTCCAAGCCGCCTTTTGTCCACTTTGCAAATTGGTATCCGGCGTGCGGAACTGCGGTGACCGCGCTGCAACTCGAGCCATGGTTGACTGTCTGCGGAGTGCTCCCGCTGATCGAACCGTTGGCACCGGCGGCAAATGACACGTTATACGTCGTCACGGAATATTGTGCTGTCACTGTAAGATTCGAAGTCACATTGTTGAATGCCACGTCCCAGCCGGTGAAAGTCCAGCCAGTTTGAGTGCTGAAAGTAGGCGCGGTCGCCGCGGAACCGTGACTGATCGTCTGGCTCAACGCGCCGCCACCGGTCCATGTACCTTTTGTTGTGAGGACAAATGTGACAGTATAAGTCTTCGGTTGCACGGTAAGTGTCTGCTCGATGTCACCGGCGGCATTGTAGGTGGCATCGCCCATCTGCGAGGCGGTGATCGTGGAGGTTCCAGCCCCGACGATGTGGATTTTACCTGAGACGATTGTGGCGACCGACATGTCCGAACTGTCATATGATATGGTTAATCCGGAAGTGGAGTGCGCCCCAGGATCAAAGTCGGAGTCGCCGACGGTCTTGATGGGCAATGCGGTGAAGGTGATCGTCTGGTTTTGCTTGCTCATTGACTCGAAGGTGAACGCCGCACAGTCCCCACCACCTGTTCCCGCCGTGGCGTTGACAACAAATGACTCCGACTCTCCGGAGCCAGAACAGCCCGTGGCGTCCAAGGTGAACAGCGCAGAATCACAGGAGCCCGTTCCTGCGGCCGAAGCGTCATGCGCAAAGACGGACGCAAAGGCCAGCGCTGCAAACAGACAGCGGAATAATTTCATCATAAACACCTCAAATATTATTCTTTTTTTTTAGGTAACACATTATATTGAAAATTGAATCGCAAAAACCGCCCTCGGGGACGTTCAACGGACTCCGTCCGTCTACCAGTCCCATTGGGCACGTATGTTCGCCGCCATGCGCGAATTCATGACGGACGGGAGCTCCGCCCACTCTAGGCTCTGCCATTTTTTCTGAGAGCGCTACTGACCTGCGGGCAGGGCGAGCCGGAAACCGATGACGTAGCTCCGGCTGGCCGGGCTGCTGTAGCTCCGGAACGCCGAACGGCAGCTGCTGGCGCCATAGTTCCAGTAGCCACCACGCATTACACGGGACGAGCCCGACACGAGCCCGACAGGATCAGTGACGTCACCGGAGTAGTCGCTCCCGTCCCACCAGTCAAGACACCATTCAAACACATTGCCGTGCATGTCGTAGAGCCCCCATGCGTTCGCCTGTTTTCCTCCCACGTCATGAGTGGCAGAACCGGAGTTGCTTGAATACCATCCGAGGTTGGCAAGCAGTCCGGTGTCATCCGTCCCCGCACCGCCGTTCTGCGTCTGGTCGTTGTAGGACTTCGTTGTCCCCGCCCGGCAGGCGTATTCCCATTGCGCTTCCGTCGGCAGGTCAAAAAAAACATCCGTTCCGGCTCGCAGTTTGCCCATGAAAGTGGAAGCGGAAGGGGCACCGTTCGGCCAGGCACCGCCGCGGGCGTCATTCCACGAGACCTGCTCGACCGGTCTCTTCGGGTCGCCTGAGAAGCTGCTCGGCGTCGCTCCCGTCACCAACTCATACTGCTTCTGCGTCACATCGAAAACCCCGATGTAGAAGGGACTCGAAAGGGTCACGGAGTGCTGCGTCTCGTTGGAACTGCGACTTGGCTCGGTCACCGGGGAGCCCATCGTGAAGGTTCCGGCGGAGATTCTACGCAGGAGTATCTTCGTGGTGCGCCACGAGTCGTCCGTCAGAAGATCGGCGGGGACGGTTGCCTGCTCTGACACCGTCCATGGCCCCGACGGGCCGTTTGACACATCAACAACGACGTAATCGGAAGTCCTGATTATGGCGAAAATTGCGGTCACATTGATGTTGCCCGCAACATTGGTGTTGGTTCTGGAGGCCGTGGTCACGCCGTCGCTCCACTGCAAAAAATAGTATCCGCTGTCAGGCACGGCGGTTACGGCCGAGCCGCTTCCGCCGAATTCGACGGTTTGCGGGGAGGTTCCGGTTATGGAGCCGTTGGCCCCCGCCGTGTAAGTCAGCGTGTATGAGTTGATGTCGAAGTTGGCGGTAACGCTGATGTCCCCTGTCACGTTGGCGTCCGTCCTGGAGGCGGTGGCCACGCTGTCGCTCCATCCGGTGAAATGGTATCCCGTCGCCGGCATGGCAGTCACGGCCGATCCGGTGGCACCATAGTAAAGGGTTTGCGGAGAAAGTCCGCTGATAGTGCCATGGGCTCCGGCAGTGTAGGTCAGCGTCACGGTGTCGACCGCCACGACCTTGACCTTCATGTTGGAGGAGTTGAATCCGGCAAAGTCAAGACCTGCGTTCCAAAGTATGTTCTTCCCGGTGCCCGGTGCGATGCCGTTGCCCACGTCTCCCACGCAGTGGTCGGGATGAACGGTCCAGGTGGTGCCGCCGTCGGAGGACACCCAGAGCTTGACGGTCAACTGCGGGCTGTCCGGGTCGGCGAGGTCGTAGCTGATGTCCACCAGCTTCGTCCCCGCCCTCTGGCTGGCGGCCACGTTGCTGACCACTGGGTCGGCGGCCATTGCCGCAGACTGGATTCCGGCGGCCACAATGACCGCCGCGGCTGTTCTCATAATCATTCGACGCATTGTTCACTCTCCTATCGTTTATTTTCTAATAAGTATCTTGGCATATCATGATAGTAAAAATCCACTAAACTCCGGTCAGGAGACCGACGTTCCTTATCTTGTGCCGGTCTCATCGAGACTTGACCTACTCCGACAAAAACATTTTCAATGATCAGCCGTAAGGAACTACTTCTGGTGTTGTTTCGGGAAATGGACATTAAATTTCTGCTTTGGATTTACGCATCTGGCACCGTCGTCGGACTGGTGTATGGACATCATGTCCCGTCTTACATAGTCCAATGCCCCGGAGATGTCACCGGCATCTGCATTGGAAGCTGTTGCAGTTCCTTTACTTGCGTCGTGTTTGGCAGGCAGTTCTGCCGACTGCGCAAATGGCTGTATAGAAAAACACAATGACAATGGAAAAATAGAAAGCCCAAAAAACCTTTTCAATACACATTTCATACCCCACCTCATAATGCTAATATTTGAATTTTTCGGCTATATCGTCTTCAGGAGGAATTGGAGTGATCTCCGAAATGATGTTGCCGGTCTGACATTTATCTATTGCTTCATTGGGAGAATAATAAAGATAGTCTGTAGATTGCCAACTGGGCTTTGAAAGCTCAGGGTTATTTTCACCCTTATAAATACCGTGGATCTGAATTACATATGTGACATTGCCTAGCGGAGGCGGCTCTTTCATTTTAAAAATTCTTACTGTTTTGCTAATTCTCAAAATTACCGCATCAGTAAAATCTTCATCTCCGTAAAATAGTCCGAACAACGGTTTAATTTTACATTTTTTGAATCCTAGTGTCTTTTCTTCAGACGTTAATTCTGTGGGAGGGATGTTATTCATTTGGAGTTCTCCCTGCCATCATTTAAAACCATTTCTATAAATCCAGATATCTGGCTCACATAGGAATGTATTTCTACATACCTTGCTTTTGTGTAGGCTTCATATTCATCTTGGTAGACTTCGACACTGGGTGGGAATTTGCTATGTATTTCAGGATGGTCTGACATAGCCTTTAGTACATCGCATCTTAAGGAATTATAGTCCTTCCCAAATTCCAATGAGGGACGTTTTGCTTTTTCAGCATCAGGCATCCCAGACAATGTCTTTTCAATAGCTTTTGCCTTTGTAGATAAAATATTTAGTTCATGCGACATAACTGCTTCCTTTTTTTATAAAATTGAATAATCTTGATAACTGCTTGTCGCAACAGCCGGAAGCTTAAGGAAGGTAATATGCGGGCAATAAAAAGGGCATATCCCAATGCATTTCGTCAAAGGCACTGGTATGCCCGTAGTGAAGATGCAAGGAATACGCCCCAAGTTGGGGCGTAACCTCGACATCGCCTTCACTACTATGAAATTACCAGTTTCTTGACAAAAGCGCTTGCCGACTGTTACGTCGTTAAATTGTATTTATATTTATATGCTAATGATCTCTGATAGACCTCCATAAAATATGTGTCTTGATAAAAAACCTACAAACTAGGCATAACCCTGATTCTCCAAAGTTACTAAATTGTCCAATCCATGTTTTGTCAAGTGGTATAATGAAGAAAGACTAATATTCCGACTTTCCAATCCTTCTTCTATCAATCAGGCAATGATATGATTTTGCACCCCGCTTGCTCCGGCGACACTCCAACGCCCCGATCTCCTTATCTCAAAACACCCGGACAGCCCGGTCTATCTAAACCAGAAGGCGATGGTGTGCGTCAGGGCAAACGATCCGGACAGCGCCCTGAAGCTTTACCGCAGGATGCTCGAGATAACCCCTGACGACGAGGACATAAAGGACATGATAAAATCTTTGGAGGACACCATGAAGGAAGTCAGGAAATAACGGACGGATGTGGATTTCAGGCCGCTCAGGAGGTAGAGGCTGTCCTTCTTGAAGAAAGGACGGCATCAATCTGAAAAATTTTGTTATTTTTTTTAAAGTTGCTTGACTTTTAAGAAAATATTTATTATAATTTCATTGTTCTTTGAAATCCAAACACATAATAAACACACATACACATAAACACAGACCATAAATATCGCAAATGGCGGTCAGACACAGGCCGTGATATGGTGGTCAAACTCAATGGTGTTCGACCTAAATAAGTCGGATTCCTAAAGAGATGTTTATCCAAAAGAGCGATTTATAGCCTCTGAATTTCTGAGGCATGCCACAAAGACTCAATCATGAGCTGCCAAACCCAATGAGAGTGTAAGGCTGATTTGTAAGATCAGCGGGAAAAGCATGTCGGCACTGCAAAAATTCAGAGGATTTTTTTTGTCCCCCTGATTCTTGTTCTGCTGACATGAACGTATGGCCGAAAATGGCCACGGTAGAATAAAATCAGGGGTTTTTATTTTCCCCTCAAGCAAAGGAGGAAAAACAATAAAAAATAAAGAGTTCGTAAAGATACTTGGGGGAAAACATCAAAAAAACAAACAACAGGAGAAAGAAAATGAAATATGAAAACGGGAACTGGACAGAATACAGAAAGCTGCCGTATTCGGAAGAAGTCGATTTTCACTTCGACAACAGCAATTCGGGTTATGCGAGCTATGAGGATAAAATGGCCGAAGCAAATGAGACGACCTTGAAGAGGCTGAAAGCGGCGCATGAAGAGGGTGTTGCATATCTCATTTTCACGCACGGCCACTCTACGTCACGAATAGGCAAGACCACCACGCGTTCCGTGATAAGAGGACTCATGCGCAGCAAAGAGGCAACACCATACATAAACCGCAAGGAATGCATACAGCACTACAGCGTGTTCGTCGCGGCGATCCGAGAAAAACCAGGAGCCAGGGACGCCTACAAGAATAAACTCGACAAGGAAGCTGAAGCAAGGAAGAAAGAAGCGGCCGAAGACTACCCGCGATATCTGAAAGAGTTCTTGCATCTCATAACTTTCATTCCGGACGAAGAACACAGAAGATTACAAGCGCGATATCCAGATCGTCTCAAAAAGGACTACCCTGACGATATAGAAAAATGGGTAGAACGTTTGTCTGCGAGCTGCTACAGTATGCAAGATCAAATTAACAGAGACACCGGAATTTTCTCGAAGGAATTCCAAAGATCTCCGTATGCAGGGGAGGCGGCCAGTAAAAAATCTGAACCAGAGAAGTGAGACACTTATAAGGTTAATCCGCAGGAAATCCTGCGCATTGCACACATCGAGGCCGGGCCACATCCACAGACACCTGTTCCAAAGTTCTGCCAACACGTAAAAAAAGGCCGGGAGAAATTCCCGGCCTTTCGCTTTCCAGCCCCGTGACTAGCAGCCCTTCTCTCCTGCGGCCTTGACGAACTCGACCTCGTCGTCGTTCTCTAGGATCGTCCTTTCGTCGGTGGCCTCGTCGTCGTTGATGAGCACCTTCGCATTCGCCGGGATGTTCAAAATCACTCCCAGCTCTGTTCTGACTTCCGCGATGGTCTTCCCGTCGTAGCGGTCGTTCTCGATCTCGTTGACTCCACATGTGATCTTCGGCATTGTCGTTCTCCTTTTTTAAGGTTTGTTTTTATGCGTTCCATCCCAATGCCTTCGAGTTGGAACGCGGTTACACTTTCTACTTTCTTTTCGTCCTATATTCAGCCAGACATTTTCCGCAGATGTACGTCCAGGGTTTCTCCCCAATGAGCGCCATCCAGTTCTCCGCAAATGCATCCTTGAACATCCTTCTGCCTCGGCAACTGCAGCACTCGATGATGTACTGCTCCTCATTGCGGGTTTCCGGCTTCTTCAGTGGAACAGCATTGTCCATTTCCTACTCCTTATTTTCAATTGTTTCGCAGTGATCCTCTATCAGTTGTAGCATTTCCAGCACACCATCAAGAAGATCCCTGTCCTTTGCTGATACTTTCTTATTGCCGAGGATTACGCCTCCAAGCGCCAGCCTCTGTTTCTTCATCAGCGGCCGATCTACGTGCATCGGCATTTCAATTTTCATATGGCGCTGTTTCTTCATGCCCACAGCTCCTTCCCGCATTCCTTGCCATCGCAATACGGAGTCAGGTTGCAGTCAAGCTCCGCCATGTCGTCCCTGGCCTCCTCGATTATGCCTGACACTTTCTGAATCGCTTCCGATGCAGATCCATCGAACTCCACAGTGTCACTCATCTCCCTCAGGACGAAGAGCAGCAATGTGTCGCCGCCGTTGTTGTCAGCTGGCTTTCCACTCTTGAAGTCCCAGAAGTCGTCCGGGGTCACAATGTCCACCGGCCACTTCCCCATGATGAGACGGGCCAGTCTGTTGCGCCTGGTCTTTTCCTGCCTGGTCATATTTCACTCCTCATGTTAAGGATTCCGCAAGTTCAATACGCGCAAGGACATAGATGTCGATCCACCTCAGATCGCAATCAAAGCACGACATCTCCTGCCGCGCCTCGTTGCCGTCTATCTCGACGGATTCGCCCTCGAGTGCTAAGGCACGCCCGCAAAGTGTACAACTTGAGCCTCTCTTCAGATACTTCTCGATCTTCTTCGCTGTCAGTCTTTTAGCCATATCAGGTTCCTTTCAAATTCAGTATTTTTTCCACCAGCCCCTGCGTGCCCAGCTCGTCGAAGCTGGCCCACCGGTTGCCTCCGCCGGAGAAGTCTCTGAGATGCGTAATGCTTCTGAACATGAAGTCTCCGCACGGCAGCGATATGTCGTTGTTTATGCTTATATAAACGCCGCAGTTCTCGCTCCACATCCCCATCAGGTATGCGTCGCCGCTGACGGCTATGCCGCCGGCGTTCCACCGTTTGTTCGATGACTTGAAACCCAGCAGCTGTTCAAGTTCCGCGAGAGCGGCCATGGCCAGCCTGTGGAATTTGGACTTGAGCTCCCCGTTGTACGAACAGCCGCCGGGACCTATTCTCTTCAGGAACAATCCCAGTTCAATTTGTTTTCTCATGAATATCTATTCCTTCTTTTCAAATGTTATTTTCCTCGGGGGCATTCCCCTGAGCTTGCGCCTTACCGCCGCGAAGTGAGCCTTGACCGACTTCCCCATGGAAACGACAAACCAGCAGTTGGCCGTCCACGATCCCCACTTCACGCACTGCCTGTCTTTGAATTCGCACCTCTCCGGCGTAAACTCGAACTGGCGGTGCTCGCCATTGAAGTATCCGCTCACACATTTCTCGAAATGCACAGTTGCGGTGTGTTCAAGAATTTCATTTATCATATTGTTCCATCCTTTCTTTTTTAAACTCCAGTCATCTGTCCAGTTCCGCGGCAGGCACAAGCTTGTAGTCCATCCTGATCGCGGCGTACTTGCGCTCGCGATAGGATGCGCTCCTGCCTTCCGCCCTGAGATCGTCCACGTCGAAGATCCTGCATTTCAGCCCCTTCACATTGGAAGTGACCTCCTGCACGACTCCGCCCTCGACATGGACCATGACAACTTTTTCCTTTGCCATACTATTTTTATTTGTCATGCGCCTCCTTCATGGGTTTGATACGTTTCCGCACTTTGAAAGGTGAATCGCCGCCATGCCTGGGGCTTCCCACTCTGTCCAGCGCGGCCACCATCTCCTCAGGATGCCTAGCCGCATATCTGCGTGCCGAGGACAATACGAGCGATGACAGTGTCTTCGCCACAGACTGTCCCCCGGCCACGGCCAGCACTTTCAGGCAGTAGGCCTCCTGGTTCATATCAAGTTTCTCACTGAATGGATACGCCATCGGCATTCTCCTTCATCTCATATTGTCTCATAGCTTTTCCTTATTTTAGTTTTCATCCATTCTTCCGTCGTGGCAGTCGTCGCACAGCCAGACGGCCTTCTCATATTTGTACGGCCGCCCCTCATCCTTGAACATGTTCCCGCAGTCGCCGCATTTTTTGCGGCTGGGGGCCAGTCCCATTGCAGATCCGTATCCCCTGGTCCTGTACTCATGGTCCTCCCACTCAGCGACATCGGGGAACACCATCCTTCCTGATTTCCTTTTCTTCTTCGATATGTCATGTTCCATGCTCGGTCTCAATGTGTTCAAGTTTTCCGATTATCGTCAGCAGCAGGCAGTCTCCAAGCTCATCCAGCGGCACCCGGTATTCCCCGTTGTGCGGGCATTCGACCCGGATTCCACCCGGATCCACTTTCGATACATGCGAACTTTCCTGGTCGTTCAGTGTCTCGAACACCACAAGGATGTCCTTGTCCTGGAAATCGACCTGCGGAAATTTCTGTTCCTCGGCCAGCCTCCTGACATGTTCCCCGATATTGCGGAACATCTCGTCGCGGAGGCCTGCGAACGAATCACCTATCTCCTTTGAAGTTCTCATACCGCCACCTCTTCAGCCTTCCCTGCCGCCTTCTGTGCTTGCCGACTGGCCTTGCAGAAACGCTCCCCGTCGGCAGTGGTCTGTCCCTGTCCGTCATCCTCGAGCAGCCGTCTTAGCGCCTTCAGCAGTTTCGGCCCGTTGTTGTACCAGTGCGCCAGCAGCCTTGCGGTGGCCATCGCCCTATCCCTGCCGAGCTGTTCTTCCGACACATCCGCCGCCACCATGCCATCGCCATTCCATATTCTGACAATGCTTTGCAAATCCTCGTCAGGTTCATACTTGCCAACCCTCAGGGGACCGGGATCCGCCTTCCTCATCAAAGTCTCAAGTTTCGCCATTACCTTTCTCCTGTTTAATTTGACTGTGCACATTCCAGCTCCCGCGCCACATCGCCGGGATTCCTGGTCTTCAGGCCGTCAATCGGATATTCCCCGGCAAGCGCCACGCCGTAGTATCTCTTCTTACTGTCAACCGTGTATTTCGCGTATCTACCGGCAGCCAGCGGATTCCCGTTGAAGCCCCTGTAGACCTCGAACATTCCGCTGTCGAGATTTATGATGTAGGCCCACTCGCAGGAAAGGCTGTCATGGAGGAATTCGCGGAAGTCGAGCATGTACTTCAATTTGCTCCTGTGGTAG
>CAIQLG010000121.1 GCA_903872565.1 uncultured Lentisphaerota bacterium
GGAATTTCGCAAGCATTCCATCTGCATACTGGAAGTACACGCTCCAGTACGGCTCCCAATCCCAACTCGTATAGTCTCCTCCGTCGAGGATAAAAAGCACGTCCGTCTCATACTTGGCAATGGCGTCGGCCACGGGCTTGAACCTTTTCTCCTGGGCATGGGTATCGCTGATGACGATGAAGGTGAAGGGACCGCTGACCGGCATCGTTCTGAACGTGCGGTTGCTGAAGGCATCCGGATTGTCTGAAGGCTTCACCTTGTAGACATATGAGGTATCCGGTTCAAGGCCGGTGAGTGCAATGTGCTGATAGGCTCCCGTTGTCTCGGATTCTATCTTTTTTTGAAAACTCTTGTTCTCCTCATAATAACTCGACGTGGCGTACTCCACCGAGCCCAGCCCGGCGTCCGCTCCATGCCAATTGATAGTAGCGGAAGTCGTGCTAAGTTTCGTAACCCATGGTGCCCAATAATCGACCTCGCCGGCAATGGCCGGAACAACATTGGAAACGAAGAAAAGCATCAACGCCACTAAACACGTGTACGGTTTTACCGATATGAAGCGGAGCGAATGGCGGGCGTTCCGTGACAGTCGTTCTGAAGCGGCAAAGCTTGTAACCGGTTGCTTTCTGATGGTAGGCATGGCAAATCTCCTGCAATTAATAGTCGAGCCTCGTAAATATTCACTAAACGATGTGCCAATCTAATCTCTCCGGATAAATCTTCAAGAAAATTCAATAAATTGCCTTCATCTCCATCACGCCACAGCCTCCTGCTGGTACAGATATTTCTGGAAATCCGAGAACACTTTGCCGATCTCCTCCGGCTTGCCAAGGTCGGCCACTGCATCCGCTATGGAATCGTGATACTTCAACTTCAACAGAGGCGTGAGCTTCTCCTGGTCAAGTTCCTGCACTCCGACCGACACGTAATGCGACAGCACGAAGTCCAGGAACGCCTGCTGTTTGCTGCTGAAACGTGCGTTGATATATACCCTGGCATTGGTGGCGCGTTCCTCCCGGGTGACAGGCGGAATGGCATAGGCCACGTGGGCCAGCACGTCGAAGATGTCGCTCTTCTCGGCATCTATTATTTTCTGCATCTCGGCCAGTTGCTCCACTCCGAATCCTTTATCAGCAAGCCCCTGCAGGAGTTTCTTCCGCGTATTCGGCACGCTCCAAATGGTGCGCAACTCATCCTCATTCTTGAAGAACTCCGGCAGTTTTCCGAAGAGCAATTCCATGAACTGTTTTGCCGACATAGGCGTGCCATCGGGATGCCAGAAGGTTGTCGCCGTCATGTGCTGGATCTTGCGCTCCTTGCCGTCGGCGAGCTTGACCTTGATCTTCTGACGTGTGGGGTAATCCTCTTTCGGATCCCGCACCTTGCCAGGTTCGGTCGGCGGGTGCTTCTCGCACTTGCAGGGATATTTCCCGCATTCCTCACACATCTCCGGCTCCATCGGCTCGCCGTCCCATTCGGGATCGCTGAAGTGATGATGCGCCTTCACGAAGTCGTATATCGTGAAGTAGTCCTTGCCGTCGTAGAGCCGTGTGCCGCGCCCGATTATCTGCTTGAACTCTATGATGGAGTTTATCGGCCGCATCAGTACGATGTTGCGGATGTTGCGTGCATCCACGCCGGTGGCGAGTTTCTGCGAAGTTGTCAATATCGTAGGGATGGTCTTCTCGTTGTCTCTGAAGTCGCGCAAGTGCTGTTCTCCAATCTCCCCGTCGTCGGCCGTGACGCGGACGCAGTAGTTCGGGTCCTTGCTGGTCTTCATCTGGTTGATAAGATCCCTCACGGCCAGCGCGTGATTCTGTGTGGAGCAGAAGACCAGCGTCTTCTCGTTCTGGTTGATGAGCCCCATGAAAATCTCGACACGCTTTTTCTCCCGCTCCTTAATTTCTATGATCTTGTTGAAGTCGGGTTCGGTGTAGAGCTTCCCGGTTTCGATCTCGCCCTCTATCACCTTGTCGTCGGACGTATAGACATACTCGTCGAGCGTAGTGGATATCTGCTTCACCTTGAACGGCGTGAGGAATCCGTCGTTGATGCCTTCCTTCAGCGAGTAGATATAGACCGGATCTCCGAAGTATGCGTAGGTGTCTATGTTGTCCTTGCGCTTGGGTGTGGCTGTCATGCCCATCTGCACTGCCGGTGCGAAATATTCAAGAATGCCGCGCCAGTTGCTCTCGTCGTTGGCGCCGCCGCGGTGGCACTCGTCTATGACTATGAAGTCGAAGAAGTCGGTTGGGTACTCCCCGAAATAAGGCGATGGGTTGCCATCCTTGGGCGGGCCGCTCATGAAGGTCTGGAATATTGTGAAGAACAGATTGCCATTCTTGGGCACCTTGCCCTTCCTGCTTATTTCATCCGGCGCTATTCGCACAAGGGCATCCTCGGGGAACGCGGAGAATTCGTTGTAGGCCTGGTTGGCGAGATTGTTGCGGTCGGCTAAAAAGAGAATGCGCGGCCGGCGCGATGGCTCGCGGCTCAAATTCCAGCGGCTGTGGAACAGCTTCCAGGATATCTGGAATGCGATGAACGTCTTGCCCGTGCCTGTTGCGAGAGTCAGCAATATGCGCTGGCGGTTTTCCGCGATGGACTCCATCACCCGCTCGACGGCAATATCCTGATAGTAGCGGCTCGGATGCGATCCGCCCTTGTCCTCGAAGGGAACTGCGGCAAACCTGTCGCGCCATTCATCCGCCTTGGCGAAGGTCATATTCCAGAGTTCGTCCGGCGTGGGATATCGCGGGATTTCACCTTCCTTGCCGGTTTCCATGTCTATCTGATAGATGCCACGGCCGTTGGTGGCATATGCGAACCGCACTTTCATCTTGGTGGCGTAGTCCTTTGCCTGGGAGACACCTTCGGTCAGTTCCTCGTCCCAGGCCTTGGCCTCGTTCACGGCCAGTTTGTGGTTGCGGTATTCGAGAACATAGTCGGCCTTCAGCGAAGCTCCCCTCCGTCCATGTCCTTCTATTCTGCCGGGAGCAATGAGATATTCGCGCCTTATACGGCTTCCATCCACAACGCCCCAGCCCGCCGCCTTCAATGCGGGATCAATATGTTCGGCCCTGGTTTCTTCTTCGTTCATGATTGATTATCTCTCTGTGCATCTCGAAGACGCCGCTGGCTTTCGGGTATTTCCTTGAAGTTCTCCCTGGTCGAGACTTTACGACCGCTCTTTTTTTCCAGTTCCTTGCGGGCGTTGCCTGCCACTTTGCCGCCTTCCTTGGCCGCCTGCTTGTTTTTTGAAAATCCCTGTGCATCGGTATTGCGGGCGATCTCAGTGGTCGAGGCTTCGCCAAGCATCGTGAAGATCAGCTCCAGGTCGGTCATGTGATCGCGGAGATTGTCCCCCGGGTGGGTCAGCGCCTTGTGGTCGCGGTATTCCGTCGGCGTCATGCCGAAAGTGGCCTTGCTGATCTCGGCGGTGAGAATGGCGTATTCGATATGTTCCTTCACTCCGCGCTCCTTCCATTCATCCGTCAGCTCGTCACGCACCGCGATACCGCGCATCCTTTTCTCGATCCATGCCTCGGAATAGCCCTTCTGCCGGTAGATTTCCTTGATGCGTCCGGAGGCAAGCTCGGGATTTTCTATCTCCTGAAGGCGCTCATAGCCAACCTTTGCCAGCCAGCGCTTGAACGGCTCGGCCTTCGGCGACGGGACGGACTGTATGAGCCGGAGAAGTCCTTCAATGTTCGCAGACTGTATCTTCCGCTTTTTGCCATCTGCGGCCGTCATCTCAACCAGGGTACAGATTGTACCCCAGTTGGAACTCAATTCGGGATCGCGGCTTTTCAGTTTCTTAACATACTGCTTGATGTCTGTGCTGCCGGTGAGAATTTCAATCACATCCTGAACTGCGAAATACCATTTCTGATCCGCCTCGTTCCACACGCGACGGACCTGCTTCTGCTCAAATAAGACCAAGTTGTTCATGTATAATCCTAATAATTGACAGTTGACAATTGATAATTGACAATGGTCATTTAGCCATCCTCTGCTTGCTTGTGTTAATGATGCTGGTCAGGAGTTTCAAGAGCTCTGCCACATCTTCCTGAATCGATGAGAACTCCTTTGTCTCCAGATATTTTGTCACGTGTAATAGTTCCAGCCAATATTCCGTTTCGTTGGCTTCTTTAAGTGCTATGGCCATTTTGTGAACAAAATCGGCTTTGCTTTCCGCCTGCTCCGCTTCCCGCGCCAGTGCACCTATCGCCGTTCCGGATCGCAACAACTGTTTGGACAATACAAATTCCTTCTTCTTTTCACAAAGATGCTTATACAGGTTCACAATTCGCACAGCAAATGCAAACGATTTTCCTTTGACTACATTCCCCATTGTTACCTCCTTAATTATCAATTATCCATTGTCAATTATCCATTGTCAATTCCCCCTTAAACGCCTGGTTCAATAGCGACTTCTTCAACGCCTCCAGCGCGGAGAGCTTATGCTGGTAGATGGATTCGAGACGGCGGGTTTCTTCGCGAAGGGTGTCGAGTTCTTTTACGATAGTCCGCTGTTCTGAAATGGAAGGAGCAGGAATTGGATAGCCTTTTAACTTTGCACCGTTGATATTCGCTTGGTTGACGCTCGAAATCACCACAGTCTTGCCATAGTCTATTGCGATTTGGCTGTTGAGAAAGTAATTCAGGAAATCCGCGTCCAACAACTCTTCCTTCCGGTGAACCCGAATCAAATAGCCTGCGAATATCGCAGGCATCTCATTCTTGTAGGTGGCGGTTTTGCCAACGAGTTCAGGGCTGTTCGTGCGATTGAATAGGACATCGTTATGCTTAAGCAGGTATTTCTGAATTTCCTCTTTGTCGTCAGTGTAAACAAGGTTCTCCCAATCAAGTTGCCCGTCTTGAATGTTGCCCATCCGTAGCACTGGGACTTTGCCTTCCTTCTTTGATTTCGCAGAAGAACCATATTCGACCCCATTGCATAGTTCCCCCAGCGTTTTCCATTTCCACTTCTTGCTTTGCAAGACAGATTGCAGGTGGCTTTCGAAGAGGGCGCGGGCATTATTGAGATTCTTCTCGGCGTTGGCCTTGGCGACTGCGATGTTCGCAAACGCCTCGTCGAGAATGCCGACGATGCGCCGCTGTTCGGGGAGCGGGGGTGCCTGAATACTAATCCCTGCAATAGTGGGCAGATTGAGCGATGGATATGCATGGTCTTGGACAAGGTCTTGTGCTGCAATAGTGGACAAGAAATACAGCAGGAATCTCGGCTTCATCTGAGTTTCGTCAGCAACAATGGTCGCGAGGTGGCTCGATACACATCCATCGACTCCGAGCATAACACGATGGTTGAGAAATGTTGAAGCTCCGCTTTTCGGAAAAAGAATTGTGCCTTTTGGATAACGCCGCAGCCCCTGGACACCTTCTTCGTTTAAGTAATCGGCAGACTCGTAAATGTCTCCGAATCGAATCTGTCCGGCATCTGAAGTTCTAAAAAAAGGATATGTCCCGTCCTTGAACAAGGAATCAGCTTGAGGCGCCGAGTTGCCTGCACTAATCTCGGCAACATCACCAAGTCGTTTTGTCTGCCACCCGCTCTTCACAGCAGCCTCCATTTTCCAATTGACAATTGACAATTTACAATTGATAATGAAAGATTGGGAAGACATCGTTGTCCACTGTCCATTGTCAATTGTCCATTTTTACTCTGTCCATTATCCATTGTCAACCGCCTCCGTCCATTCAACGAGTTTCCTGCGCAGTTCCTCCTTGCTCGGGAGGTAGAGCTGGTATTCCTTGGCATGGATATTGGAGCCTTTCGGCAGGGTGATTTCCACCAGGGCATCGTGCTTCTTCTTGCAGAGGAGTATTCCGATGGTGGGGTTTTCATCGGGAGTCCTGACGTGCCGGTCGTAATAGTTGACATACATCTGCATCTGGCCGAGATCCTGGTGAGTGAGCTTGTCCAGCTTCAGGTCAATGATGACATAGCAGCGGAGCAGACGGTTGTAGAACACCAGGTCAACAAAGAAATGATCGCCGTCGAAAGTGAATCGTTTTTGCCGGGACTCGAACAGGAAGCCTTTTCCCAGTTCCAAAAGGAACTTCTCAATCTGGTTGATAATCGCGGATTCAAGGTCGGACTCGGAATAACGGGTTTGTTCATCCAGACCGAGGAACTCCAGTACCAGTGGTTCCTTTAGCAGATCTTTGGGCTGGCTGACAATCTGGCCTTTTTCAGCAAGCTTGCGGATGCCCTCCTTGTTGCGGCTGAGTGCAAGGCGTTCATAAAGGCTACTGCCAAACTGGCGTTTGAGTTCGCGAACGCTCCAGTTCTGGGTGGCTGCCTCGATTTCGTAGAAACTGCGTTCATCGGGATTCTTGATGCCCAGCAGGAAGACGTAATGCGTCCAGCTCAGGGTGAAGGGACGGGATTGGCCGGACGGTGACTGACCTTTTTGAGGTAGGGCGAATTGGTCAGTCAGTGACTGGCTTTTCTGGGGAGAGTCCAATTGGCCGGTCGTTGACTGGCCAATCCGGTGCTGGTTCTGCAAGTAAAACTGCCGCATCGACTTGAGGTTCGAAAGTGAAAACCCCTTACCAAACTCCACAGTCAGACGCTCCGCGAGGATCTTCAGCACCTCTTTACCATAAGCTGCGCGGTCTTTACCCTGCTGCTCATGATCGACGATGTGTCGCCCGATTTCAAAACCTGTCAATACCTGTACCAGGTCTACGCCCCTTGCGACTGTCTTTCGAGCTGCGATTATCAGCTCCCGGATACGATCATAAAGCACCGCATCTCTATTGGGAGTGATGGTACCCGTATTGGTTTGGCTTTTCTTCTTCATAGGAGCCTCCGGATATTTCCAAGCACTTTTGCACTTTCGGCATCCAGTTCGGCGATCTCGTCCATTATCGCCTGCGGACTGCGGTGGATAACTTCCTCGCCGCCGTTCGGATTCTTAACGGACAGGTCGAATGTCGTCTGGTCTATGGTCTTGGCATCTATACTCCATGATTTCGGTGAGTCGGCCTTTGTCTTCTGCAGTTCGACAAACTCCTTCAAGTCCTCGTCGTTGAGCGGATTGTTCTTGCCGAGGTTGCGGCCCGGGTCCAACTGGTAGTACCACACACACCGTGTGCGGGCACCTTTTTCAAAAAACAACACGACGGTCTTCACTCCAGCCCCCTGGAATGTGCCGCCGGGGCAGTCGAGCACGGTATGCAAATTGCAACTTTCAAGCAGGAGCTTTCTCAGGCTCACCGAGGCGTTGTCGGTGTTGGAGAGGAATGTATTCTTGATGACCACGCCGCCACGGCCCCCCGCCTTTAGCTTCTTGATGAAGTGCTGGAGAAACAGGAATGCCGTCTCTCCTGTGCGTATGGGAAAGTTCTGCTGGACTTCCTTGCGTTCCTTGCCACCGAAGGGGGGATTGGCAAGAATAACGTCCACGCGGTCCTTGTCCTGGATGTCAGCGATATTCTCAGTGAGAGTGTTGGTGTGGATTATGTTCGGTGCCTCGATGCCATGCAAGATCATGTTCATTATGGCGATGACGTATGCGAGTGACTTCTTCTCCTTGCCGTAGAAAGTCTGTTCCTGGAGGAAGCGGTCCTGCGTGGTGGTGCGTTTGGGATTTGTAGCCTTCATGTACTCGAACGCCTCGCAGTGGAATCCCGCTGAACCGAGAGCTCCATCATAGACCTTTTCGCCTATCTTCGGATTCACAACCTGGACAATCGCCCTGATGAGTGGACGTGGCGTATAGTATTCGCCGCCGTTCCTGCCCGCGTTGCCCATATTTTTGATCTTGGCCTCGTAGAGATGCGAAAGCTCGTGCTTCTCCGTCTGGGACTGGAATCGCAGTTCGTCTATGTGGTCTATTATCTCGCGCAGGTTGTAGCCGCTCTGGATGCGGTTCTTGATCTCGCCGAAGATTTCGCCTATCTTGTACTCGATGGTGTTCGGACCTGTGGCCTTGGCCTTGAAGCCGTGCAGATATGGGAACAGTTTCTGATTGACGAAGTTAAGGAGATCGTCGCCACCTGGAGCGATGTTGTGGTCTATCTTGCCATCCTTGCCTCTGGGAGCGGCCCAGCTTTCCCAGCGGTAGGGCTTGTCGAGGATGTAGCTGTATTTCTTCCCATTCAATTCGGCCTCGGTGACCTTGTCATGCTCAAGCGCGTCGAGGTATTTCAGAAACAGGAGCCATGAGGTCTGCTCGGTGTAGTCGAGCTCGCTGGTGCATCCGGCATCCTTCCACAGGACATCGTCTATATTCCTGAAAGCCTGTTCAAACATGATTTCTCCCCAGACAGATATGCTATTGTTAGTTGTTTTCAGAAAAGCTTCTCTTCCACCGCCCTAATCTAACAACCCCACCCGAATTTGCAACCTCATAACCCTGCAATAACTGATTTATAGTCGCCCGCCGGACAGCCGCCATGAATAGCCGCCCGGCAGGCTGATACACCCTTCAAATAAACACTTAATCAGAAGTTTTCCCATGCCCATTCGTTGTATTCAAGCCTGACCTGCCGCGGGACAAGATTGTCCTTCCACGGGCGAAGCACGGCGCACTTGGATGGTTCCCAACCCTTGATTTCATACGACCAGTCATCGGCATCGGAGCATCTCGATCAGAACCTGGCAAATATCCTGCCAGACTTGTGCCGCCATATATCCATGTTGAAAGTCTGGGACGTAAGGACATCCGACCTGCCGTATATCCGTTTCATTCCCCTCGCACTGAACCAATCGCAGGGTTCCATTGAAATTCTCTTCACGTCCGGCCCGTCGTCGTCCCAGATCAGCATTGATGGTTTTTTACTCTTCATTGAACAATCATCCCTTTTTAATTTTATACGCCGAGAGATGCACCAGTTCGTCATCGTCTATCAGCAGTCCAGCCTCGTGTTTGTCGGACTGGCTCCTGATATAGCGGCCTCTGCCGGGGGATTTCTCCGGTGCCGCCGCTGCCTCTGCAATCCCGTCCAGGAATTTTTTTATTTCCGATGTGGATTTGCCTTCGTCGAATACCGGCGGTTTCTTCGTCTGTTTGCTGAAAGCGTCCACGGTGCCGAGCGCCACGCTCCGTACGATGTCGTCCCAGTTCGCCTTCATCAGCTCCGGATGCTGGAAGAAGTCAACAGACACCAGACTGGAGCCCTTGAATACCGCGATTCCGCAGGCCTTGTCCGGATATCTCACTTTATCCGAGAAGTCCTTCAGTCTCTTGTCGTAGCTGTCGTATACGTCGTTCAGGCAGGCGGTCTCGCTCTTGACATCGGCATCTTCCGCGACCTTGTCCACCGTCTCCCATATTTTTCCCTGGTTGCTGTTGTACGCCTTCGAGGCCTTGACATTCCTGTTGACGGTCTCGCTCAGGCAGAATCTGATTTCCGGGGATGCGAGATTAGTCTTCCTGAACGCCTTGTCGCCGGAATACTGCCATCTTCTCGCCTCGACACAGGAGACCGGCACGCTGACCGACATTTTGATGTCTATTATGATCGAGACATTCACTATCCTGTCCTGTTTGGCGCCCTTGAGTCCCTGGCCGCCGATTATGAAGACTGGTCTGTCGCCTTTGTTGGTAGCCGTGAGCGTTGATACCACACCGGATTCGTTCAACTCCTGGACACTCAGCGTGTTATGGTCAAGCGCGTCGCCGCAGTTCACATATGAGCAGCCGCCGTCCTTTTTTCCGAAGAGGGGCACTATGGAAATACCTTCGCACAGTATGGCGGATCCTGTATTCATCTCCTTGAAGATTTCACGGAGCCTTCCGCCCATGCTTGGAACTGGGCGGTTTTCCATTTCCTGTATGGTTGAGAGAATTATCCTATAAATGAGAGCCGTCTCAGCAAGCATGCCCGAGCCTGACGACATGTATGGAAGGCGCTGGGTCACACTCTTCAGCGTCTCTGCAGAGTACGACTTGATGTTCAGATACACTGCGAGAAGCGAATTGTGGAGCACGGCCTGCGGGGAGTCGTCCCTGTTCGGACTGAAGATCACAGTGTCACCCTTGCACGTTGTCTTTACAGTAAGTTCAACCGGCGTGCCGGTGTGTTCGCCTGAAACGGTGGGCGTAGCCTTGATGCCTATGAGACCCGCATCGAGGAGTGGTGCAATCCATGCCGCGTCCTTCCGCTCTATGTAGCCAATCTTGCTTTCTCCGCAGGACACTCTTATGGCATTGCTGTCGTGTGGATTGCCCGGTTCCCGTTCCAGGGAGAGCTTGTCTCCTGTGCGCACCCTGCCTAACGAGTATTCTAGTCCTGCGAGACGACTTCCTATTCTGCCGATGGTCTTCATTCTTCCCACTCCTTTCATTTATCCTCTTCCTGTGTGAATTGAGATGTTCTCTGCTTTTCTGCCAACTAATATGAATGCGGCACTAGGACATTTTGTGTCCATGCAAATTCAATGTAATGCGTCAGTCTTTTCCGGCGCATAGAGGCGGTTCCTATAGGGATTACTTCTACGCCGTTGAAAATGCGTGTGGGTTGAAAATAGGGAATTTATGAGTATATTTTCGAAAAAGCGACAAGTCAATAAATTAACAAGATAGACGTAATAGAAATGAGAAGTCATAACTTAATCTTCATATTACTATTCACTACAACATCATGTTCACATTTTATTTTCACTTCAGAAAAATATAGGCACTATGGGGGAATGACGAACGAGGAGATCCTGGCGAGAAAAAATGAGTTAAAAACAATGGATAATAGCTCGCTGGTTGATGCTATGGGAAAAGACAAATATTTTAAAATGGATGCCTACAAGGAGTTGGGAAAAAGAAATCCTACGATAGAATGGCTCTTGACAGCCATAGTATGTTCTGAAGATTCAACAACGAGAAATAGACTTCGACTCTTAGTGGATACGAGGCAGGATAAAGAAACCATCGGACTTTATATATTGGCCGCCAGAGTTGCAAATAAAGATGAATTATCTGGAGTTGAAACTAATTTAATGTCAGTTTGGAAAAACTCTTATTATTGGACCATCAGTGAAATGTTGGCAGAAGAAAAAGATGAAAAGGTCGTAACAATGTTTACCACTGTATTGAAGAGAATTTCAGGCCAAGATTTCGGAAATAACTTTGAAGCTTATAAAGATTGGCATAGAAGCCGTTATCAAGGACTTAAGTGAACTCCTACCACTCGAATTCAGCTAACTGCTAGGAAGATGGTGGCAAATTTTAAACGTTATGGCAGAGTACGACGAAAAGGCAATCTCAGGCTATCTTGTCCAGCCTGATCTCAGGAATCAGCGATGAGACATCGGTGTTTCTGCCCTGCGCAAGTTTGTCGAGTGCTTTCTCGAGGAACACTGCGGGATCATGTCCCCTGCATCTGACGGTGTGCAGTATTGTCATGAGGACTTCCCTTGTTGACATTCCTCTTTCCGACTGGGAGCCGAAGCTGATTTTCCTTGCGATGACTGTCGGTCTCAGCTCTCTTTCGGCGTAATTGTTGTCGGCCGGAATTTCCGGCGACCTGACCCACTGGAAAAGCCTGTCATGGTTTTCCCTGAATATGCACTGGATGTTCTGGATGGCGGGATGTTCCGCCGGCCTGAGACAGAGTTCCATGATTTTGACTCTGATCTGTCCGGCCCTGGCCGTGTGCTCTTCCGGCCCGAGATCCATTTTCCGCAGATGAATCGCATCCGAGAGAAGCGGCTTGATTTCATGCGCGAAGGAAAGCACCTCCAGGTCTTTCGGAAAATCCTTCTCCTCCTTTTTCACATCCCGCAGAAGATGGACGAAACAATACTGGTGCGTCACATTCAGCGGCGAATATCCACTATATCTGTCTGTCACCAGCACAAGTTCCGGATTCTCATCGCCTAGGGCTTCCTCCGGAACAGACGAGGCCCTTGTCCGGCGGAACAGGAAAACCCTGAAATCCTTGTTGGCGAAGAGCCATGCATAGGCTTTCGCTCCGTCCATGGTCCATCCTGTCTCGTCTGCATGTAGTATGTGGCACAGGCGGAGTTCTGCCAGTATATTCTCGAAGGCGGGTCTGAACATTTCGGCGGTGCGGTGGGCGATTCCGAGGAATGCGCCTCTGCCGATTCCCGTCCTTCTTGTAACGCCGCCAGCAGTCGTTCCATGTACATAGTGTTCCATAAGTGCGTTCGCCACCGTGCTATTGCTGTAGAGGCAGTTGGGCATCGCGCCAGGAGTTGGACTCTCCGCATTCCTGCCGCACTTCAGGCATGTATGCATCCGCTTGCGGTAGATGACCTTTTCCATCCTCGATGGAATGAAGTTGAAAACAGAGTGGTCCGTAATTTTGCCTTCGTCCCATTCTCCCCCGCATCCGCATGGCGGAATGTCATCGTCGATCAACACAACGCGGTCGGCCTCCTCGGGAGAGAATGCCTTTCTGCCGCTCCCCCTGTGCCCCGGACGCCCGCCACCGCGCCTGGACTGGTTCTCCTCGGTGGAATTTATTTTTGTGACACGTTTTGATGATGGTGTCGAGAGGCCGTAGGGATCGGCCACGGCCTTCCGGGTTTCCAGTAGCATTTCCAGCTCGCTTATCCGTCGTTTCAACCTCTCCTGCTCCTCGATCCGCATCTTGAGCCTTTTGTTCTCCTCCCTCGCATATTCCAGTTCGACCTTGACTTCCGAAAGCTTTTTGACGGCCTCGACGCGCCGGTTCTGCTCGGCATCGAATAATTTTGCGGACTCCTCGCCCTTCCTGGCGGCGGAACTCAGTATCGCCATCATTCTTTCCTGCTCGGCGATCTTCCTGCGGAGCCCCTCTACCTGTTGTTCTATTGTAACTATGGCTCACCTCTTCTTATATGCATCAATAACTTCCAGTCCCGAAGCCACCATCAGATCCTCAAGCTTCCTGCCGTTCGCCAGCGCCTTCTTCATCACGCCGACCATTTTTTTCGGCACATGCTTCGAGCACTGCTTCCCGTCCAGGTAATAAGTGAGAAGCCACGCCGGATGCCTCTCGCCGGAACTGCAGACCTTGCACCCCGGATGCGAGCAGTTCTTCCGCACCTCCCTCAGCGAACCTTTTGCCGCAGGATACAGCTTCGCGACCTTCCTCATCCACCGGACTTCCGCATCTTGTGTCTCCATCGCAACTCCTTGATTTTAATAATTTTGTATCCTATTTAGGATACAATATATCTCGTAAAAAGGAACATGCAAGCGGATTTTTGGGAAAAAATATGGGATTTTTAGCTGTGGGCAGAAAGACGGAAAGCGGAACTCATCATCCACCCGCCTCTATGCGCCGGAAAAGACTGACGCATTACAATTCAATATTCTTTTATTTTCCATGGACACAAAATGTCCAACCCTGTCGGCTATATTTATTGGCAGGTAAATTACAGGAGGTCATGAGTGAAGAAGCGGAGAAAAGTCAAGGATAAGCTCTATTTCTCGGAAAAGGAAAGAGCGGAACTGCGTTCCACGATCCCGGCCCGAACGGGGAAATCAAATTCAGAACTCTGTGCCGAAATTGCATTGAGGGTAGAGGAGGATCCCGAGGCGGCCAAGGGGGATCTCGTAGGTCTATACTACGAAAAATACACGCAGCTGGTCGGCATCAAAGGTTACCGTCTATCCGAGGCGCAGGCCGAGGAGTTCCCATTATTCTTCGTGAAAGTGATGAGAACCATCAAGAAATGCATCAAAGAAGGGGATGTCAATGCGGACGCGGTCTGGGATTTCCTGTTATATGGAGGCAAGGCCCCATGGGACAAGTCGCAATTCTGCAAGAAGGAGAAGTGATTCCATGGAAATACCATCCCTCGACGAAGTATTCGGAGACATTCTTCAGATGCAGGTCGCATATTACGTCAGGAAAGGGTGACTGGTTGTCGTGGTTGCCCTTGACTGCGAATATCTTTCTGCAGTCGAACGCCTTTGCTGCGGAAAGGATGAACTGGTCGCAGACATCTCCGCAGGAAAACAGAATGTCCACATTGCCAGGTAAATTAAGGAGTACGAAGTATGAAAGTGAAAAAAGAAACTAAGAAGGACCGTGAAAAAAGATGGATGAAGGAATTTTTTAAAAAGGGGAAGGAGAATCCCGAGGCGGCCAAAGGTTTGATGGAGCTCATGGGGTTGTGTCTGGAGAGGTTCAGGAAAATGAAAAACGTGGAACACCTCTCCCGATCACAGGGAAGTAAAAAATTCGGGCATTTCTTCGCAAAAGTGATGAAAGCTATAATGGAGCAGAATGACGAGGAGATCTGGAAGCTCCTGTTCAAGGGGCATGAGGAAATCTGGCAGATTGCGAAAGCCTCCCTGAAGAAAACAAAAGCCAATGGCAATGGAAAATGAATATGGAGTTGAACTACCTTGGTTGGATTGACCGCTGGATGCTCGCGTCTGACCACCTGGAGCGTCTCGATTCCGAAAAGCGTCGTTTCGGTGCGAACGGAACGCATGTTCTCGGTTTTGTATATGTTGACCATACGCACGGCATCAGCATGCAGATCGAGAGCTTCTGCAGTTTGGATCCGGATGGCACTAAGCATATGACCGGCGGTCCTCCTCAGCACAACTCGGTGTTCCTGTTGCGCTACGATATGCTTCGGGACATGGATCCTGTTGTTCCTCTGGCAGATGATGAGCGCCGTCGTTTGAAACTGCCCAAACATCCTAAATGGTTGTCAGGCTATCATTATGAGGGGGCGGAGCCGTTGCGCCGCCTGTCCCTGCTGCATCCGTTGCGGGCGGAAGGTTATCCTGACGACATCAAATTTGGTCTACTCGGAGACAGTGAACACCGGGGCGAAGTGATATGGGGACGTCTTGAAAATTCACTTGGAGGGGACTACTTTGAATGCGAGTTGCTCAATGAGCCAATGCAGGATTTTGGATTTCATATTAGAGATCGTGTCCTGGTTAGAGTGAAGGAGGTGTCAGAAGGCGTGTCATCTGTGTGCCTGGGACCGTTGTCCAAGTTTATTGAAAAGTAGCCGGTGAGTCGGTTATAATCTATGGAGACAATCGGCCTACTGGAAATCTTATGCTTCCACAGGGCATAGTTGCAATTCCTGACGAACTCCACATTACCCATTTGCCAAAAGAGTTTTTAAAATATCTTACTACGTCTTCTCTTCCTTCCACTTGAAATTGATTGATATGAAGGTAAAATCATAAAGACATATAAGCTGACCCATAATCATAGAACGAAGACTGAACGACAGTTATGGACAATGAACTAATTCAGCGGCCGGTTATTGAATTGCTAGGCGAGAGTTTTTTTATCCCGCACTATCAGAGGGGATACCGTTGGACAAAGAAGCAGGTCGAGGATCTTCTTGACGACATCTGGTCTTTTACCAATAAAGGGCAGGGTGAATTCTACTGCCTCCAGCCGGTGGTGGTCAGACCCAAGGAATGGGGCGAGGACGGAACACACTGCAATGGCTGGGAGGTCATCGACGGCCAACAGCGTCTCACCACCATACATATAATCTTGAACTACCTGGCCAAGGAAGTCCTGAAGGCTGACAACCTTGAGGGTGACTATGGAAAAAGACTTTACACTATCTGCTACGAGACCCGCCCGGGTAGCAGTGCTTTCTTGAAGAACATAATATCGGACAATTCCAATATTGACTTCCATCATGTCTGGAAAGCATATGAATCAGTCAGGGAATGGTTTTCAGATGGCAGGGCCGTCAAAGACTGGAACGACAAAAGAAAGTTTTTGGCGACGCTCCTGGGGAAAAGGACAGATGATCGCTCAGTGCAGGTGATATGGTACAATGTAGGCGCATCAAAGCCGGATGATCGGACCGACGCTGACAGCATTGCCCTCTTCACACGACTGAATATTGGCAAGATTCCGCTTACCAATGCTGAACTTGTGAAGGCACTGTTCCTGTCGTCGTCAAGCTTCGGCGGGCTGAAAGACGAGGACCGAAATTCGAGGACTCTGCAGATCTCCCTTATGTGGGACGATATGGAGAACAGCCTAGGCGATGAACGGTTCTGGGCCTTCATCACCAATGCCGCGATGCATGACTATCCGACCAGGATTGAACTCATATTCGACCTTATTTCCGGCAAAGGCATTGCCGGAGGACAGGTGGACCCTATGCATACTTTCCTATATTTCATCCGCAGTTCAAGGGACGCGGATGGATCCCTATGGAATGCCTGGCTCAGGATCGAGCAATATTATCAGACACTTTGCCGCTGGTACAGGGACAGAGACCTTTATCATAGGATCGGATACCTCATCGCGACTGGGGATGATCTGGGCAGTCTTATAGTCCAATCGGAATCGATGAAGAAATCAGAGTTTGAATTATGTCTTGTCAAGCTGGTTGGCGAAAAAGTGGGTTATGACATTGACATAGATGAACTCAGCTACGAGGACACAGGCGGACGCCGAAGGCTCATGGATGTGCTCCTGCTCCTGAATGTCGAGACCGTCAGGGCCAATACGAGCATCAGCGAGTTCTTTCCATTCAAGTCCCACAAGCATGGGCAGTGGTCTCTGGAGCATATACACGCCCAGAATGCGGAAGATGTCGACAGGAACAAGAAGGATGCTTGGCACGTCTGGCTTACCTATCATGCGAAAGCGATCGAAGACATTCTCAAAATCGAGAAGGACGCAGGGCGCAGGGCGGAATTGTCAGGCATCCTGGGCGAAATCGTCCCTCTGGCTAAACACGACAAACTGACATGGGAGGTCTTCCAGGCCGTCGCCAATAAGACGGCGCGGTTGCTTTCCGACCCGTCAGGGAAGTCGGACGACATGCATTCCATTTCAAATCTTGCATTGCTCAGCCAAGGATTGAATTCCGCTCTGAGCAATTCAGTCTTCGAGGTGAAGAGGCGAATCATAATAGATATGGACAAAAGAGGGGAATATATCCCTGTGTGCACCCGAAGGGTCTTCCTGAAATACTACACCGATGCTGGCTCATACCACCAGACTCATTTCTGGAGCGATGCGGACCAGGAAGGCTATTTAGCGGAGATAAGGAGGATGCTGGGGCAGTATATTTCTGAAGAACAACCAGCAGCGGAACCGATATGAAAAAGAGCTTTTGGAAACTTCTGGAGGAACATAGGGTGGTCATCCCGATCATCCAGCGCGACTACGCCCAGGGAAGGACATCGGGCAAAGTTCCCCTCATTCGCCAGCGCTTTCTGAACGCCCTCAAAGCCGCCCTAGCTCCAGAAAGCAGTCCAATCGAGCTGGATTTCATCTACGGCTATGAGAAGTCCAATGGCGGCAGACCAGACTTCATCCCCCTCGACGGTCAGCAGCGTCTCACCACGCTTTTCCTGCTTCACTGGTATGCCGCGGCCAGGGAAGGACATCTCCTGGAGGCTGATGAAAATCTCAAGAACTTCACCTATCAGACAAGGCACAGTTCCTCAGTCTTCTGCGCTAAGCTGGCGATTTTTCAGCCGGAAGAATTCACCAGCCCCCTTTCGGCGACTTTGAAGAACGAACCATGGTTCCTGGCATCTTGGCTCAATGACCCGACCATCTGTTCCATGTTGGTAATGCTTGACGACATCCAGTCAGGCTTCTGTGAAATAGCAAGATTATGGCACCTGCTCACTTCGGAAAATCCGCGGATACTCTTTCACATCCTCCCGATGGGCAAGCTCGGACTTCCTGACGACCTCTACATCAAGATGAACTCCAGGGGGAAAGAGCTGACCGAGTTCGAGCATTTCAAGTCAAGGTTCTCCTCGCTGCTATGTCAGGAGGATGCGGACATCTTCAACCGGAAAATTGATCAAGCATGGTCAGATCTCTTCTGGAATCTTTTCAAGCAGTCCAAGGAGAAGGACATAGCCTGCCAGGTTGATGAGGGCTTTATGCGGGTCATAAGATATCTCACTGACATGCTTAATCTGCTTTCAGGGCAAACATCTCCATCGGAAGAAGACGATTTCAAAAAATATCAGGAGGCCTACCGGGACAGGCAAAACGTGAAGTTCCTCTTCGACTGCTTGGATGCGCTCTATGCCAATGTCATAACAGGCTTCTTTGAAGTAATCTTTTATGCTGGTGAAAATGGATCCAGCAATAACAATATAAGGCTCTTCTTTCAAAGTCCCGATGCCAATCTGCTGAGGAAGTGCGCCGCCTCCTACCGTGACGCTCCGAGCAGGATCAACCCATTTTCTATGGGCGAGCAACTGCTGCTTTACGGTTGTCTGATCCACCTGACCGACAACCAGTCTGGTAACGACAGACGGACATTTGCAATCCGGATGCGGCAACTCAGAAACCTGATTGCCAACTCAGAGGACAGAATACGCAGGGAGAATATGGGAGAACTGCTTAGATCTGCTGGAAAGCTTGTTAGCGATGGGCTTTCTGGGGAAGAATCAAAGTTCGATCCACGCCAGGTTAAAGAGGAGCTTGACAAGCAGACGTATATTTTGGAAAATCCCAAGATGAGGGATGCAGTGTACAGCGCCGAAGATCACAGGCTGTTGCAAGGATGCACGGCGGTCTTCGACCTAGATGAAAAACTTGAAGCCTGTGTCATGGTATTTGGACACCTGTTCAAGCCCGGATGCAATTATGATGAAATTCATCTGGCGCTTCTTTCCCTGGGAGACTATGGCCAAGCCTATACCTGGTCGAAAAGGTACGGAAACGACAAGGAGTTCATATGGCGCGAACTGCTTACCCCCAGCGGCAGACGCCACGGGTTCCAGAACACGAAAAGGATACTTGATGAACTGCTTAGCCACCTCATGGCCAATCCAGACGCAAGTGCCGGCATCGTCCTTGAGAACCGCCTGAAGGCGTTGAAAGCCGCTCCATGCAGCCGTCTTCTCTGGCGTGATTACATGGTCTTATATCGACACAGGTGGAGCGAACAGGGATTCCTTACCTGGAAAAATTATATCGGCGAATATACTACGGATTACAGCCACTGCCAATTCAGTCTGATAATGATGCGCAAGACTACCCTTGGAGGCTTCCATTGGAACTGGTTCCTCTACGCTCTTCACAAGGAAGCTAGAGAGGATCTCCTGAATTTCGATAGCAACTACGGCGGTCTTCTGGTATTCGCCTTTCACAGTGCGATCCTCAGGATCAGCTGCCTCAACAATGGCTATAAGCTTACTGCGGGAACAGGATGCGAATCCGTTATGGAGAAACTTAAGAAGGTCGGGCTTGTAGACCAGCAAGGTGTCTTTAATATTACCCAAGATGAACAGGGATTTGACACTGAAGACAGAATCCAGAGAGGGATTTATCTGATATCTCAACTCAAGTCTATGGCTGAAAGCGGTCGTTTTTCGACAGAGATCATGTGACCGATACGTCCAGATTCACAGTCTTCTGACAATATAAAGAAGATTTGCCAGCTACCAACTTCTAATTTTGAGTTATTGTAACCGGCACTGATCATCAGCAACTTAATTCCTCCTATCTTCAGGCTGGCAGGCGACAATAAACAGATTCCCACAGTTTCATTTTACAAGGACACAAAATGTCCTACTCTGTTATTTATATTCAGTGGCAGATAAATAAAAGGAGGCGGTGTTATGGGCAGGAAGAAATCAGTAGTCAGACCAGCTATAGTAATGGGCAAAGAGGAAAGGGCGAAGATTTCCGAGGCCATGCTGAAGATGAAGGAGATGCCAGGAAAAACAGAGGGACTGATGTATCTTATAGGTCTGTGCAATTCGAGCTACAGGAAGAGGTTCGGCGTGGAGCAGCTCACCGAATCGCACAGCGAGTCCTTCGGGGGATTTGTCGAAGAAGTTTTCAGAAAGATCGTGGATGGAAAAGAGGATGAGGTTTGTAAATTATTGTTCGAGGAGGAATCACAATGACGCTTGAATTCACATGTCCTTCATGCGGTGCTGTGGTGGTAGCCAATGTTGAAGGTGTAGCAGAGCTCGCCTGCACGGCATGCGGCAATGTTTTCACGGTTTCCGCATCATCTGTCAGAGAAGCAGTGGACAATAAGCTCCTCGATCCCGCAGATCCCGGGGGCTTCTTCGCTAACTTTCCACCGGAGGATGACAATTGAAACTGGAACTAGACGATAGCCACTTATAAATGGAGGACAATAAATTGAACGACAGCCAGGTGAGTAGATTCAAGGGATGCCTTCTGGGCGGTGCCATAGGTGACGCGATGGGTGCGCCGGTCGAGTTTATGTCCCTGCAAGAAATCCGCAGGCGGTTCGGTCACAAAGGAATTTCTGATCTGGCTGCCGCCTACGGTCGTGTTGGTGCGATTACCGACGACACGCAGATGACCATGTGGACGGCGGAGGGGCTTCTCCGTGGTCACTGCCGAGGGACATTGAGGGGCATACTATGGATGCCAGGTATGGTGCATCGTGCCTATCTCCGCTGGCTCAAGACACAGGGACTATCTTCTGAAGACGAGAGTTTCTTCTCGGCAATCGAGGGGGAAGCATCCGGATGGCTGATCCATGTGCAGGAGCTTCACGCACGGCGTTCACCCGGCAACACCTGTCTGGATTCGCTTGCGTCCTCCGGTGTGGGCACTATGGAAAAACCCAAGAACAACAGCAAGGGCTGCGGCGGAGTGATGCGGGTTGCTCCGGTCGGGCTTTACGAACAGAACCCCGGGCGAAGTTTCCAACTTGCCTGCGAACTTGCGGCTATTACCCACGGTCATCCGTCCGGCTATCTTTCGGCAGGATGCCTGGCCGCGATCATCGCCGGCATAATGGGCGGGGCTGATATCCGCGAGGCTGTTGACAAGTCGCTTGAAATTCTAGAGGGGAAACCCCGTCACGGCGAGACCAGCACCTGCATCCGGCACGCAATTTCCCTGCTGGATAGCGGCGACATCCCGAGTTCCGAGACGGTTGGCCGGATCGGCCAGGGCTGGATCGCCGAGGAGGCGCTTGCGATATCAGTCTACTGTGCGATAGCACATACCCATGACTTCCGCCGGGCTGTTCTTCTTGCCGTCAACCACTCTGGAGACAGCGACAGCACGGGTGCCATCGCCGGGAATATCCTCGGGGCATTTCTGGGGGTTGATGCCATCCCGTCAGAGTGGCTTGAACGCCTCGAACTGCGAAGCGAAATAGAGATGATCGCCGCCGATCTTCATACTCAATTTTGCGACGACGATGAGTGGTGGAGCAAATATCCAGGTTGCTGAACACTTCCGCACAAGGGACAAAGAAGACATTCCACAAGGCTTTCCAGGACTGTTGACAATCAGGATTGTACGGATATTATGATGGACTGATAATTTTGAGGATATTTCGCATAGGCCATGAGTCGCCGAATAATAAATTCGCCAGAGTAAGGAGAATAACCAATGGGCATGTTCAACACCATAGTTTCCGACATCACCTGTCCCAAGACTGGCCAAATCAGCAAGGACGCGGAGATCCAGATCAAATGGCAGGCACGCGAAGCTCGTATCCTCGATGTCTACCATATGGATGACTTCATGCCAGACATCCTGCCGGAGTATGACAACACGTGGGTGAGGACAGATTACATCTGCAATGTCTGCTCGCCCAAGACAACCGGCCGCGA
>CAIQLG010000122.1 GCA_903872565.1 uncultured Lentisphaerota bacterium
GGATTGCTGGATTGTTGCAAATCAAGAAGATATGCAGAAAATAATGCATTCATAATTTTCAAAATGCCTTTTTTAATTTCCATTCCAATTCCATGCGTCTTTGCCTTTTCTTAACCCAAAACCAATAATCCACTAATCCCAAAATCCATCAATCCGTCATCCTGTGGGATGACTATGAACAAGATCAGCTACAATATCTTTTCCCAAATATCCAAATATTATTTTTATCTTCAATGACTCACTGCTGAGAAATCTTCATTTTTTTTCTGAAGACTGTCAAGGGGGCTTTCGACCGTTGCAGAATTTCTCGAACTCCATCAGCCGCGCAACGGGAATCTCCATGCTTGCCTTTCTCCATTTTGCTAGATTTGTTATATCCAGACACTTCCAATATGCCACCGGCAGCATATCCAGAATGTTGCCCGGGTAAAGCTACCATTTTTCAGCCAGATATTGCTGGATTGTAGTGGTTTTAAGAGGTTTTCGGATTGATTTTTCCGCCACAAAGGTATATCCTCCTGCATAAGGTTAATAACATATAATCATAGTTCGGTACACAAATGAATTATATGATCGAAATTTTCATCCCTGTCCCTTCCGGCACGAAAAGTCTGAAGAAAATTGAAAGACGTGTTTCAATACACTGTGGGAAAATCACATATCGGGAGAAGGATCTACAGAAAGTCACCTTGACATTTGAATTCGAGAAAAGGGAGGCCGCTAAAGCTGCTATGGAGGATATTTCAAAAGACGGAATCCATGTCGAAGGTCCCTGTAAATATTAAATAACAAAAAAGACCGAACCAGACAAATTTTGCCTACCCACTAAAGCGGAACGGCAAATTTTGAGCCCATCTCAACATATTTGACATAATGGTGTAAGACCTGCATTTTGATGCCTTCATTTTTTCTTCCAGCTGCAAGATGTTGATTCATTATTTTGCCGCCGGGATAACTTGTACTTTGACTACGGCACTTCTTGCCGACATTGATTTAAGGTTCAGTTCCACATATACATAGAACGTGACAGGCTTGCTTACGTCTCCACCCATCTTGGAGATAAAATTGAGATTCTTGTTTATCAGAACAGTGTTATTTGGCGAAAGCTGCAGCGGTATTATTCTTTTTCTCGGCTTCTCCTCAGGAAGTTCCTGCTTCCAGTCCTCCTTGGAAGGATTTTTCCCTTCTTCGGCCACTGCATATTTGACGATCAGGTTTTGCGACTCGTCCGGGTACCACTCGTAACATGTGACAGGGGTTGCCCCGATGTTTTTTAGCCCGAATACAAGCACTGCCGTTTGTCCCGCCGTAAAAGTTCTTTTCGTTTCCTTGCTGAGACAACTGAGCTCCAAGTTACAGTCCTTGACTTTCGGGAAGTTGATGTTTACCCCATTAGGGATTTCCTTGGCGGCATGGGAGGTGGATACGGCTCCCATCATTGAAAACATGAATGTAAAAAATAAAATATGGAAAGGTTTCATTTTAATTTCTCCTTATCTCTATAATTTCTTTCACAATGCCGGCGGTTTCGTCCGGATTGCGCATAAGCATTTCTCCAATTAAAAAGCCTGTAAATCCTGCATTAAAAAGGTCTTCCGCGGTCTTTATGTCTCTTATCCCGCTCTCCGCGATTTTAACAAGTGGCCTAGGAATCTGATCCACCAGGCGCATCGCCACTCCGATGTCAACCTTGAACGTCCGCAAATCACGGCTGTTGACTCCAATTATCCTGGCACCGGCGTCCAAGGCGGTTTCGAGTTCTCCCTCGCTGTGCACTTCCACGAGCGGTTCCATCCCGAGTCCACGGCCAATGTTAATAAAATCCAATAGGGCAGTTTTGTCAAGTGCCGATGCTATCAGCAGAAAAGAATCTGCACCGGAGGCTCTCGACTCATAAATCTGCGAGCTGTCAACAATGAAGTCCTTTCTCAGAACCGGGATAGCGACTTTTCCCTTTATCGCCGGAATAAATGCGAGATCTCCAAGAAAATATTTCTTCTCTGTCAGGACACTTATCGCATCACAGCCAGCGTCAAAATAATTGACCGCAATCCGCTCGGGATCGAAATCCGCCGAGATTATACCCGCCGAAGGCGATGCCTTCTTTATCTCTGCTATGATTGCGGGGTGCTCCCCGGGCGACAAAGCCATCATGAAATCCAGCGCTGGGGAAATGTCCCTGATTTTTGACTTGAAGCCTGCAAGAAAAGATTTTGCAGACGCTATTTCGTCTTTTTTGGAATCTATGATCTTCTTCAGAATGTCAGGGATTTTACTCATATCTGCGATTTTTCTGACACTTGTCTGTGTTGGACGGCCTCCTTGCATCATCTGGTCTTAGTGTTCCTGAACACATAAAGGATTATTCCGATTATGCCCCCGATCTTGAAAGGAAGACAGTAGGGACTGTTATACAATGTCGAGACGGGCATATCCTTCTCCCACATGTCGCTCATTTCCGAGCCTAAGAACTTTAGGATTCCTACAAAGACATAGAGAATAAAAAGGTATGCAACGCATATGAAGAATGTGAAAGCGATCTTGGACATATTGCTCTCCAGCTTGTGCTGGACATTTTGCGCAGGAGATTGTATATATGATGAACCCATTTTTTTGCGTTTCGGCATCTTAACCCCTGTAATACAATTTTCTGTTATTCAGCGGTTAAGATAATCCAAAACATACGAAATAACAATGTCCCGAGCCTTAATTATATCACAGATTTTCACCATCTCGCCTGCGGAATGCGCATTTTTCAGCATCCCGGCGCCAAAAACCACTGCGGGGATATTATATTCACCAAGTAGCGATGCCTCCGTGGCGCATGAAAGACCACAGATCCGCGCCCCCTTCCTTATTTTTATGGCACTGTCACAGAATTTTTCGACAAACTGGTTTTTCTCCGATATCTCATATGGACTTGCAAGAAAATTAAGCGAAATCCTGTATTTTATCCGGCTCTTCCTGAAAATTTTCTCGATCCTCTCACGAGCCATCTTTTCAGTTTCTCCCGGCAGAAGCCGCCTTTCGACGATGAAGTTGCATTTGTCTGGAACCGAATTAGGCTGTGTCCCTCCTTCTATCCTGCCAATGTTCAGCGTCTTTCTTCCAAGCAGATGATGCGCAGGTTCCTTGAGAAGCTCCTCTTCAAGATGTCTCTTTATCAGGCCGATAAGAATTACCGCATCATAAATTGCATTTTTACCCTGGGGAACCAGGCTCGCGTGAACAGACTTCCCAAACGTCTCCACCTTCCACCTGCATACGCCCTTGTGAGCCGTAGCAATGTCAAGGCCAGTCGGTTCCCCGACAATTGCAAAATCCGGACGGACATGGGATGGACACACTGATCTGATCCCGGTGAAGCCAGACTCTTCGTCCGCCGTAGCTGCAAAGACAAAGTCGAAGTTGCGCGATTTGACTTTTGAAAGTTCAAGAAGAGTCAGAATGCCGACACATAGCGACGCTTTGTTGTCACAGGCGCCAAGGCCATAAAGTGTGCCTTTTTCAATCCGCCCCTTGAACGGGTTTTCCATCGCCTGTGTCCAGACGGTGTCAGCATGTGCGAAAAATGCAACACATTTTTTCTTGCCGGAGATTTTTCCGGTGCCCGGAAGTTTGACAATCAGTGAAGGACGTCCATTTTCAGTGAAGACAATTTTTTTCTGGAAATCTTTTACTGAAAGGATTTTCCAGATATGTTCACATATACGTTTTTCACCGCCGAATTTTTCTGCGAACTCCGCAGATGGAGCGACTGCAGGATTCACACTCGGCGTTGAAATCAGCCCCGACAGGAGTTTTTCCACATCTTTTTGAACATTGTTTTTCATTTGCACCTATTTTACTCCGTTATGGATAATGTTTCTAAAATGTTTTCCAATTATATTATTGATATTGGAAAAATCAATCCTAAGAGCGTGAGATATGGGAAAGAATGCGATATATGTTTGATATGAAAATTTTTGAGATATATCAAAAACTGTTGAAGCTCGGAATTTAGGTTGAATTACGGCTGCCACTATGATATTTTCTATAAAATTTGATTTTACAGAAAATTGTATTTTCGCGTGTTTAGCGGGAAAAAATATGGTATTAAGTTTCCGCCTCGGCGGATTAAGTACATCGTATAGGAAATTGTATTTTTCGAAGGAACGCCGTATGGCTTGAAACTTGTAGCCACGGCCATGTTGGCCGTGTCGCCTCCAGCATGGAGGCGGCTACATAAGTCCCGGTGAAAGCCGGTTAAGTTCAAAAAAATGGGACAGTGGCCGATGCCTTGTAAATATTCATCTTATATTGCGCTGATTCTTCTCGCATATGTCATCGGCTCGATTCCCTGGGCATATATAATAGCCAAGGCAAAAGGCGTTGACATACGGAAGGAAGGGAGCGGGAACGTCGGCGCCACAAATGTCAGCAGAGTCCTCGGCAAAAAATGGGGAGTCATTTGCTTCATCCTCGATTTCCTGAAGGGGGCAATTCCTGTCATCATCGTGAGAGTTCTCACTTCCCATGGGATTGTCTGTGCAAATCCTGATTACCTGATGATCTTGGCGGCAATCGCCACAGTCGCCGGGCACGTCTGGCCGGTCTTTCTCAATTTCAAGGGAGGAAAGGGAATTTCGACCAGTGCGGGAACAATAGTTGCTCTTGCACCCATCACGCTGATCCTGTGCCTCGCCATCTGGGTGATCTTGTTCAAGGTTTTTCGCTATGTGTCCCTGGCAAGCATCATTGCAGCGGCCATTCTGCCTCTGGTCGGCTTCGCCCTGGCAAAATATGGATACGAAAAGAATTCCACTCCTGTGATCGGCTTATTCGCTGTACTGGCCATTCTTGCCATCATCAAGCATAAATCCAACATAGTAAGGTTGTTGAAGGGAACTGAACATAAATTCGAAAGAAAAAAGAGGAAAAATCAGTATGACACAGCATAAGATCAGAAAAGTCGCGGTGCTCTCCGATGGCGCCTGGGGAACCGCAATCGCGCTCCTGCTAAACCAGAGAGGACTCGAAGTCGCAATGTGGGGGCCATTCCCGGAAAATATCCGCGAAATTCGCAAAACCGGTGAAAACAAAAAGTTTCTGCCCGGCACCAAAATCCCGTCCGAAATAAAACTTTGCGAGGAAATTGGCGAAACAGCCACGGACGCGGATCTGATCGTTCTCGCATCTCCTTCGCAATATATGCGTGGAACACTTGGGAAGTTAAAACCATTCTTCAGAAAGGAACAAATCCTTGTGAACCTCGCGAAAGGCATTGAAACATCCTCCCTGAAAAGGATGAGCGAACTGTGCTCCGAAATTCTAGGAAAGACCAGATACTGCGTTCTCTCGGGCCCAAGCCATGCAGAAGAAGTATCGAAAAACATTCCCACCGCGGTCGTCGTAGCATCGAAAAATCACGATGACGCCCAACTTGTCCAGGAAGCATTCATGACTCCAAAATTCAGGATATACAGTTCGGAAGATGTTGTAGGAGTCGAGCTCGGTGGTTCACTCAAGAATGTTTTTGCGATTGCCGCAGGAATCCTCGATGGAATGGGGTTTGGAGACAATCCCAAGGCCGCACTCATAACAAGGGGCTCGGTCGAGATTTCAAGAATAGGAGTCGAACTCGGCGGGCAAACAGGCACTTTCTATGGTCTAAGCGGAGTAGGTGATCTGATTGTGACCTGCTACAGCCGGCACAGCAGAAACAGACATGTCGGAGAAGAACTCGGACGTGGAAAAAAACTCGGTGAAATCCTCGCCGGTATGGGACTTGCCGTGGCTGAAGGCGTTGCAACTGCGGAAAGCGCGTTCAAGCTGGCGGAAAAACATGAGATCGACGCCCCAATCATAGACGAGGTATATCAAGTCCTGTACAAAAACAAGAAACCCGATCTTGCAGTCCACGATCTTATGACCAGAAAGCCCAAGAAGGAAGTTGAATAAATATTCACGGGCAGTGAATATTTATATGTTATGGATCAAAAAAAACAAATAATAGAAGACGATTTGAGGTTACTCAAGTATAAAATATTTTACCGAATACTATACTTGGGATTTTTTGTCGTTATGCTGTTTTTTTGCTACTTTTTGTTCGAGTACGAGTACGATTTAAGCAGCTTGCATTATTCCAAAGGAAAAATGACAGAACAAGAGTATATCAAGGAAACCATGGGAATACAACATCTTTTTTTCAAAGCAGCAGTTTTCCCATTTCTCATAGGATTATTTGCATACTTGCGATTAAGGCATATCAAGTCAATTACATTCTATAGGAAAGAACTCGGATTAGATTTGAACCATAATCAGGAAAATTCATCCGACAGCGAGGGACGCAGCAGTAAAAATTAAATTTTAAGGATTGAGAATATGAACTTAATCCGCCTCGGCGGAAACTTTGGTAGGGCGGTTTCGCCGAAACCGCCGCAGACGCCTCGGCGAGGCGTCCCTACCATAAGTACAATTTCCTATACGATTTAATTAGAAAGTCGAAGCAATAGGCGAATACTTCTAAGTTAAGCACTATGTCGTAGAAGTAACACAGGCATTCCTGCCTGTATTTATTAAATTCGCAGGTAGGAATACCTGCATTACATGGGAATTGAACATTGAAAATTGTTTATTGAGTATTAATCAAAATAAAAACATAAAGGCTTTGTCTATGAAAGAAATTTTACTTGCGTTTGTCATGGCTGCCATGGTTCTGAACTCCTGCACGACCGTCAAGGAGCCACCTCCTCCGCTCACGGATGTCGAGCTGAAGGCTCTCAAGTTGATTGGCGGTGAACTCACCCCTGACAACAACATCAAAATAGGCGACATATTAATTGACAGGGCCAAACAGGAACTCATATTTCCTGGCGAAGTAAATATGACAAAAGGCGGGCTCGAGGTGCTGATCTGCACAGGTGCGGGCAGGCGGCACGAAAGCTTGCTTGTATCCAATGTACCACCGATGAAACTTCAGCTCGCACTGATACTTCTCGGCGCGGAAAACGGCGCGAGAAGACCGGGCGGGCAAATCCCACAGGGTTCAATCATTGACATTGATGTCGTGAATCAGGACGGCATAAGAGTCCCCGTCGAAAAATGGCTCTGCAACGCCGACACCAAAACGGAATTCAGCAGAAGAGGATGGGTTTTCGTAGGATCAAGTTTCACATCGGATGGCAAATGCCTCGCCGATGCCGAGGGAAACCTGGTGAACACATGGGTTTCTGGAAACACAATCCTTGACAATTCTGAGGCACTGGATGAAAACATTAATCAGACAGTTGACAAAAGTAATTCGTCCTTGGAGCAGTACAAGGCTGATGGCGGGATAGACATATTCACGCAAAACGTCGCACCATATCTGTCTCCGGTAAAGATAATCATGAAAATCAGAAAACAAGAAGATAAAAAATGAAAGAACTGACTGATGTTGCGTTGAACGTTGCGTCTGCGGCAGGTGCAAAATTCTCGGACATGAGAATAATCGAGGAGCACCAGAACAGGATTTTTGTTCGCCAGCGTTCGCTGAAACTGATAGACGAAACCGAAAGCCTGGGCTATTGCATCCGGGTTCTGCTTAATGGCACCTGGGGATTCGCTTCCAGTACAAAGCTGGAAAGGGACGAGGTCGCGAAAACCGCGAAACTCGCAGTAGAAACCGCCAGAGCTTCCGCGCTGGCGCCGAAAGCGGCACCGGCAGAAATGGTGCCGGCCCCCCCGAGCATCGAAACATTGGTCGGCCCATGTGAAGAGGATCCTTTTAAAATCCCAAATTCCGAAAAGGCCGATTATCTCCTGAAAGCCTGTGACAACATTCTGAACGTGGACAACGCCGCCATCGCAATGGGTGTCCTATTATTTGTCCGTCGCAGGCGGATTATCGCCAATTCGGACGGGAGCTTTCTCGATCTCACCAATACATTCTCAAACCCGATGCTGGAGGCGGTCGCAGTGATCGGAACCGAATCGCAGACCCGCCAGTACCAGGGCGGTGCAAAACAAGCGGGATATGAATTCATCCGGAAAATAGATCTGCCTGACAACGCCAGGAAATGGGCAGAAGAAGCCGTGATGAAATGCAAGGCCGCCGATTCCCCCGGTGGCACGATGGACCTGGTACTGGATCCGATGCATCTGGCTCTCACAATGCACGAGTCAGTCGGCCATCCAACCGAATTGGACAGAATACTAGGCTGGGAGGCAAACATGGCCGGAAGAAGTTTCGTCAACCCGGCAGATGTCGGGAATCTAAAATATGGGAGCGAACTGATTAATTTCACCGCCGACAATCTGATGCCTGACGGAGTCGGATCCTGGTTTTACGACGATGATGGTGTGAAAATGGGCAAGTTCCCAGTCATCAGCGACGGCGTTCTGCTAAATCTCAGCACAACCCGCGAAACAGCACCAATCATAGGATGGAAAAAATCCAACGGATGCTGTCGCTCCGACAGCTTCAACCATTTTCCCATCAACCGGATACCAAATCTCTACCTGGAGGCCGGGAAAGACAATCTCTCTCCGGAAGACTTGATCGCTGATGTGAAAAGGGGTGTCTATATCGAGGGCATGGGAAGTTTTTCCATTGACCAGATGCGCAACAACTTCCAGTTTGGCGGTGACCTTTTCTGGCTGATCGAGAATGGGAAACTGGTCAAGCCCCTGAAGAAAGTCACCTATCAGGCACAGACCAGACAGTTCTGGAACAGCTGTGACGCGCTGGCAGGCTCCAAGTATTGGATCTCGCATGGACTTATGAATTGTGGCAAAGGAGAGCCAATGCAGGTTATGAGCATGACACACGGCGCCAGCCATGCCCGATTCCGAAACATCAAGGTTGGAGGAGCTAAAATATGAGAACCCAGGCGGAAATCAAGAATTTGCTCGAAAAAGTCCTGGCAGAGGCAGATGCTCCCGAGGCGGAGGCGTATTTTGATTCCAATCATCAGCTCGCGACTCGGTTCGGAGGCAACGCCATCACACAGAATACGAGCAATGAAAATGAGCACATATATCTGAAAGTCGCCTATGGAAATAAACATGGCGGAGCACAAAGCAACCGGACGGATGAACAGGCGGTTCGGCGCCTGTTGAAAAAAGCCCAGGAAATTGCGAAGCAATCACCAGAAGATTCCGAATATGTCGAAACGCTGCCTCCACAGAACTATCCGGACACTCCATCCCGTTTCTTCCATGCCGTCGAATCCAGGGGACCAATCGAAATGGCCGATGAAATAAGGCAAATCATCGCAATGTCGAAAAAACACAACTGCCAGGCCAGCGGCCTCTCCATCACAGATTATGGCTTCGAGGCAATGGCAAATAAAAAAGACCTTTTCGTGTCCGACCAATATTCCAAAATCGAAATTTCATTCACGGCGAATGGCTCAAATGGTAGCGGATCCGGTGAAATCTCCGGAGAAGATCCTGCAAGACTTGATCCCTTCGCAATGGCACAGGAGACGATAGGAACTGCGGATGCGGCACAGTCGCCGAAAGAAATCGAACCCGGCGACTACACCGTGATTTTCGAACCCAGGGCGACCATGAATTTGCTGACGTTTTTGCTCTACAACCTTTCAGCACGGACAGCCGACGAGGGGGCAAGCCCTTTCAGCGGAAAACTAGGACAGAAACTCTTCAGCGAAAAAGTCAACATGAGCCTCGAAATTGATGATCCGGAACTGCCGGCGAGGAAATTTGGACAGTCCGGTCTTCCTCTCCATAAGTGTAAATGGATCGAAAACGGCATTCTTGCTAACCTCTACTATGACCGCTACTGGGCCAAGGTCAAAAATTGCAGGCCACATGCCGCATTAACTCCTCTTTTCATGCGGGGGGAAAACCATTCCATCGCCGACCTGATCGCAAACTGCAAAAGAGGACTGCTGGTCAAAAATCTATGGTACATCCGCTATGTTGACGAAAAAGAAATGCTGCTGACAGGAATGACTCGCGATGGCCTTTTCCTGGTTGAGGACGCCAAAATACGGCATCCCGTGAAAAATATGCGTTTCAACGAATCGCCTATGGTTTTCCTTAAGAACATTGTCGGATTGAGCAGGGATGTCAGGGTTGGAAGTGACGTGAAAGTACCCGGCGTGATGAGTGAAAATTTCACCTTCAGCTCGGGCACGGAATCGGTCTGAAACAATATTATACTATGAAAAAAATACATGTCCATGTGATTGAAATGGAAGTTGCGTGTCTTTGCATAGAGGCGGCGTACGATTTGCCGGAAGACACCACGGCGGCAATCTCAGGAGCCCTGAAGAAAGAGGGAAGCGAACGGGGAAAGAATTTTCTCCGGCAGTATGTTGAAAATGCCCGGATAGCCAAGAAGGAAAGAATCCCGATATGCCAAGACACCGGTGTCGCAGTCTTTTTTGTGGAGCTCGGAAACGATGTCCGCATTGTGGGTGGAGCGATCTGCGATGCAATAGCCAAGGGTGTCGAAAGAGGCTACAAGGAAGGATTCCTCAGAATGTCCATCGTTTCGGATCCGCTTTTTGAAAGGAAAAACACACGGACAAACACTCCCCCGATAATACATCTTTCCGTCACAAATGGCGACAGCCTTGTGATTAAAATGGCGATGAAGGGCGGAGGCTCCGAGAATATGAGTGCTCTGGCAATGCTGAAGCCCTCGGACGGAGTCAACGGAGTCATGGATTTCACTGTGAAAACTGTCGTGAAGGCAGGTGGGAACCCTTGTCCCCCCACAATCATCGGAGTCGGGATCGGGGGCAATTTCGAGATGGCTGCTATTCTTTCGAAAAAAGCGCTCTTCAGAAAAATCGGAGAGCACAATTCTGATCCGAAATATGCCAGACTTGAAGAGGAAATTCTTGAAAGAATAAACGCGTCAGGAGTCGGGCCGCAGGGGCTCGGTGGCGACACCACGTCTTTCGCCGTCCACATCGAAACCCATCCGTGCCATATCGCATCTCTGCCTGTGGCTGTAAATATTGACTGCCATGCGTCAAGACACAAGAAGGTGATTCTGTGAAAACTATCAGGATCAGCACGCCTTTCACGGAAAAAATAGTCCGCTCCCTCAGTGCGGGAACCCAGATCGAACTGTCAGGTGCTGTCTATACGATGCGCGATGCGGCGCACAAAAGACTCTGCGAGCTTCTCGATTCGGGACAGCGTCTCCCGGTCGAACTTGCAGGTCAGGTCGTATATTTTGTCGGTCCAACCCCTGCGTCTCACGGCCATCCTGCTGGCAGTGCGGGGCCCACAACCAGCTACAGGATGGACGCCTATTCGCCGCGTCTCATCCGCGAGGCCGGTCTTATGGGAATGATCGGCAAAGGCGACCGTGGAGAAGAAGTGATAGAGGCGATGAAGGAAGGGCCGTGCGTATATTTCGCAGCCACCGGCGGTGCGGGCGCTCTTCTGTCAAAATGCATAATCTCGTCGGAAGTGATTTGTTATGAGGATCTTGGGCCGGAGGCGATCCACCGTTTCATTCTGAAGGATTTTCCCTTAGTGACAGCGATTGACTCCAGAGGCGGAAACCTCTACAGGTTAAATGTTCGCTGAAGTGATCCGCCACGGCGGATACTTCCGCAAATAAATTTTCACAAGAAAACCGGGGATGGTTATTTTTCGACTTGTCCTTCGTAGTTCGCAGAACGAAGTAGGAAGAACGAAGTAGGAAGAAACCAGACATGCCCGGTCTCGGTGAGACAGGGACCGCTGGGAACTATACTGCATTAGGTTCAGTTTTTAAATTTCAATAATCAATTCTCACTGCCTAAAACCTGATCGTATGGGGAATTGTATTGGGGGCAGATTCGCTGTATGGCTTGAAACTTGTAGCCACGGCCATGTTGGCCGTACAGTCGCCTCCAACATGGAGGCGGCTACATAAGTTCCGGCGAAAGCCGGTTAAGTTCATAGTATAGGAAATTGTATTTTGGAGGGATGGCTGGATGGTTGGGAATTTGTAGCCACGGCCATGTTGGCCGTGAAGTCGCCTCCAACATGGAGGCGGCTACATTAGTTCCGGCATAGCCGGTTAAGTTCTACAACGGCGACTCGCATGGCATCTGTCATCGCTAATCTTTTTTATCGTCATTCAACGATCTTATTAGAATCTTATTCCCATCTTTTCGTATTTCATAATAAGTTCAAGAACTTCTTTGATATTTTGATGCAGTTCATCAAGTGTTTCCGCTTGGGTATGGGCACCAGGAAGACCAGGGACATATCCCACGTACAAGTGCGTCTGAGGGCATCTTTCTATTACTGCAGTGTATGTCTTCATTTTAAACCTCAAAAAAGTTTTATTTTTGTTTCCCATTCTCCTATCGTCACCTAACGAGTTATAGTTTTTCATGGAAAATAAATTCACAATGTGAATTTATTTAAATGAAAAACTATAGGATATTATTGACCATAAAATAGCATAATCACTCCACTTTACCCGATCCTGGCTTCCTTGTAATTCGCCTCCGGCGCGCTGGAGAAGCGGCCATTGAGGATGTAGCCGTCAAAGAGCGACACGAAATTCCAGACATCGAACACTGCCTGGTAGCGGTCTTCGTTGGTGGCGATGAACGACTTCAACTCATCCCATTCAGCAAGAACCGCTTCCTGATTCTTTTCCACCATCACTCTGAACAGGCCGACCATCCTCTCCAATATCCGGAGATACCATCTCATATAAAACCATGATTTAGAGTGGCATGGTTCTGCCGTGTTCATGTTGCGTTCCACCACTTTGCTGAAGTCCCGCATGAGAATCACGAGCTTACCCAGATGCCGCACAGCATCGGGACCGATTGAAATCCGTGAATCGAAGCGTACCGCTTTTATCAGTTCTTCGCCGGACACCTTCACAAATTCCTTGCAGAGAGCGCTGTCGTTGCCAAACGCCGCAAGAAAGTATTCGTCGATCAGTGCTTCAATCTTTACATCCTCGCGCCAGAGAGTCTGCCCCATCGCATACATGGCAAGGCCGGTGGGGAAAAAGCATCTGAGCACCTGGCAGCTTACAAGCCCATTCAAGTCCAGCGACTTGAGTCTTCTGACATCTCCATGGATGACTTTGGCGAGCAAATACTGGTCCAGGGCTTGTCGTCCGGCGGTAAGATAGTACTCAAACAGCATGCTGTCGCCGCTGAAGAACGACTGCCAGCCATGCAGGAAGCCGAGAAACTCCTCCTGACTCCCTTTCAGGGCGTTCTTGTTCCGGACATACGTTGGAATAACAGGCTTGATGCCGTCAAAGGTTTTCCATGCTTCATCATAAGAGGGGCGGCCGTTGGCGTAAACGAAAGAAAACCGTTCTGACTTCAGCGGTTTTGTCCCCGCGGCGGGCGGCCAGAGCAGATCCGCGTAGGATATGAAGACAATGCGCGCAGGACAGGAAGCTGCCGTGAGCGCCTCGTCAAGCTCATGCAGCATCTTCACATACCAGTCGGAAGGCTTGAGCGGACGGCAGTTGGCGCATTCGCACTTGCCACCGCCGTCGTCAAGCCAGACATGAAGCAGATCCACCTCGGGATGATTGGAGGCATACCGCGTGATCTCCGCGACCATGCGCCGGCGGACATCCGCCCTGGAGAAGCAGAGGCTGGTGATCATTGGCCTGTCCCATTGGAGCGTCCTTTCTCCATTGACCTCCGCCAGCATTTCCTTCTCCCCGTCCGAAAGGCTGCGGAACACGGGATCCCAGTGAGAGACATCCAAGCCCAGGGCCTTGCAGGTCCATCCATGGCCGACTGCATGATATGTAAGACCGCGCCGCCGGATCTCCTGCTCGACACGTATGGTGAAGATCCGTGCCGCCGCGCGCGAGAACGGTTCCGCCTCCTTCCCGGGAACATCCTTGTGAAAATACCATCTGGAAAAGAACGCATAGCCGTCAGGGAACTGCATGAAAAATCCGGAAAATCCCACCTTCGGAGCCCAGTCGATGATGTCAAGGACATTCTCCACGCTCACGGCTCCTTCGATACATATGGTCCTGTGCCGGAAGGAGGCTTCTTCCTTGAACCCAGCAGACAACTCCTCGATAGCCATGCGCGGGATAAATTCGCCTCCAGCCCCTGGGCGCGGCCAACGGCAGCCAAGCGAGTGGAGGAACCGGTAGACGCCGATCAGTACGCTCCGCCCATTGGATCCAGCGATAACACCGCATCCGTTCCTGATCCTGACGAGGATGGCGTCGTCCTCCGGTGAAACAGGCATCTCCTTTGCAATTGATTCCGGGAAACTGCTGGACAGCCCAACACTAATGCCTTCTGTTTCAGCATGATACGGCTCATTGGCGACTTGGGATTCCACCGGAACTTCCAGCATCACCCGAAGACAGCGAGAGAGCTCCGAAGCGGCATATCTCGTAGCTTCAGAATCATCCGTAGAAAAAATGTTTATTCCCACTATGCTCCTTTTCCTTTCATCCTTATCCATGGTGTTGCAGAGTCCCGTCAGATTATTGATGAGCCATGAGAGAGGCTTCCGTAACCAGATACTCGTATATCGCCCTTGACTCTCTGTATTTCCTCAAATTCTGGAATGGATTCGACCTTGCCGTCAAGATATTCCTGAAGCCTGATTGAAAGTTCCTTGAGCCTGGCTTCCTGTCCTGCAAAACGGATCTGCATTGTCTCGAGTCCGAAAGGCTTGTTGTTCCTAAGCCACATTTTCCTGAAAGCCGCCGCGAATTTCTTGAGCTTCCTGTCATAATCCGCAATAAGTGGTTTGTTTTTTGCAAGCGCCTTCTTATCCCTTCTGAGATACCCTGAAATAAGCGCATCCGCCAAGATGAGTTTTGAGGCAACTGCATCTGCAAGAGCTTTGACAAGTGTCATATCTCCAGATGAGCCCCGCTCTTTCGATTTTGCAAGCTTCCTCGAGATGCCTGCACATGTCTTCAACGCGTTTGGAAAAAACTTGTCCTTTCCTTCCATATCGCGGAATTTTACGCCCGCCGAGAATATGAGCATGAGCGGATCATCCCAGAGGAATGATGCTGGAGCCGCCTGTTCGATCTCGGATGCCATGATTATGTCTTCATAGCTGGAACCATCAAAAAGAGCTTTGAGTTTTGCATTCAGCACCTTGATGGAGGCTTCGCCTGTGAATGAAAGTTCTGCGGCGTATGCGAGACCGGCAAGTGCGCTGTCGAAATCGCAGAAGCCTCCATCATCCCCCCACATCGTGAAGAACACTTCCTTAAGCCTGGATTCACGGCATGCTTCGACACAGGGCTTCACTCTTTTTTCCGTGATATGCCGGTCATACCAGAATTTACCCCATGTCCAGACCCCCGACCCCATGAGCGGTTCCTTGCCGAGCTTGCGATGGCGTTCGATCCAGTCAAGGTAGAAATCCTTGTTGTCGTGGTAGTAGTCCCAGTAGACAAGTTCGGCCTCCTTCGGAATGGCCTTTGCCACGTCCTCGGGGATTATGGTATCCTTTTCATAATACTCGTTCTTGCTGTTTCCCATCCTGAAATACATGTCCCCCCAGATCATTGGCCTGAGGCCATGCTTCCTGCAAATCTTGACGACTTTGCCAAGGTGGCGGTTGAAGATATCGAAGTGGCGTTCATCGCCGTGGAAATCGTAGAAACGCCCGCGTCCGATGTCATGGGTCTCATCCATCCCGACATGTATGCGCCTGGACCTGACCGAATTTTTCCAAGTCACTATCATCTTTTCGATTAGCTCGTAGGTCTTCTTTTCATCGACAAGCAGGACGCTGCCTGTGTCTTTCTGAAACCAGAAGGCTGGCCACTTGAGTATCTGCTCGAGATGGCCCAATGTCTGGATACAGGGGATCATCTCCATGCCGAGCTGCGACGCGAAATCATCAAGCTCCCTTAACTCTTCCCCAGTATAGGCGCCCCTCATGTATCCAAAGAAAGGTTCATCCTCGATCTGGTATGTGTCTTCGGTGTAGAGCATGACCATGTTGTATCCGAGCAGCGCTATCTTCTCGAGATATTTTTTCATGTGTTCGACAGTCATCACGGCATTCCGAGAACAGTCGATCATTATCCCGAACATGGAGAACGGGCAGTGCTCCTCCTTCATGTCAATTCCAGAAAGAAGCGATCCTACTGCGCGTATCGCCATATTCGGCCTGGAATATTCGATGAGTATCCCGTCACTGTTTTTTTCCACACGGCATTTCCCTGATTCCTTGATCTGCCTGAAGATCAGCCTTGTGCCTTTCCCACCCTTTTCAACAGGAAAGTTTTTAGAAATTACATTCAAGGCTTTTGTGATGACTTCGGGCGTCTTTGCGGCGTCCCACGAGAATGAAGGAGCGCATGACGCCATTGATTTTTCAGACTTTGCGGCCATTTTCCAAATCCTTTCTTTCGCTTTTTGATAATCTTATGATTTCGGGTTGAACTTAACCGGCTATGCTGGAACTTATGTAGCCGCCTCCATGTTGGAGGCGACACGGCCAACATGGCCGTGGCTACAAGTTTCAAGCCATACGGCATTCCTTAGAAAAATACAATTTCCTATACGATGAACTTTATCCGCCACGGCGGAAACTAATGTAGCCGCCTCCACATGTCTCGCCGTAGCTTCTTTGCGTAGGCGGATGTTGGAGGTTGGAGGCGATGCACCATTCAACCATCCCGCGGAAATACAATTTACTATGCGATAAACTTATTGCAAATTATTTCATGGTGCCTGTAATTTTCGCGGAAGTTTCGCCGCGTCACGGTGGTGTCGCCCATCCGTTGAAGTTGCTGTATGGCGATGCCGGGTCATAGCCGTCACCTGTCGTCCTGTCGGCAATCCCCTGCCTTGTCAGTGAATCGACATGGTTGTCTCCGAAAACGAAATTGGCTGAATTCCCGAGATGTCCCTTGCCAACCAATGGAAAAACAGGATCGCACATCCACGGAAGGCTTGTTGCACTAAAATTAGACCATGCCCCAGGATAATACCCGCTGTTGGTTGTCCCAAATTGGCCATCGGCGTACCAGAATATCGTCGCGTTCAGGTATTTTATGTTTGGGCCGATGCAGTGCCATCCCCCGCCAGTCGTGTTCATGGTCAGATTGTAGTTCGCGGTAAAATCGAAATCGCAGCGTTCTTCATAAATCCATCTTGGAGTGAGTGACTGGGTTGTCTGTGGACAGTGCATTGCAGTGCCTCCAGTACTTCCTTTTACATATATGTTGAGCTTCTGGTACCATTCACTACCGTTGCCGTCGTCATTAAATGCACAGGGATCCCATGGAGCAGTCCCGGCATATGGGATACGTCCATTCCAGTCAAGAGCATAATTCAAACTTGCCAGAGCGACCTGCTTGAGGTTGGCCTTGCAAACAATGCTGTAGGTTACCTTCTTGGCGTTCCGGAGCGCAGGAAGGAGCATTGCCATCAAAATTGAGATGATCGCAATTACCACCAATAGTTCGATTAAAGTAAATCCTCGCCTTGCTACGCAAGCCTTCGGCTTTACCTCATCGACCAAACCGGACGTACGGATTTCCCATATCCGGCTTTCCAGATGAATTTCGTCTTTCGGCATTCGTTCCTGCTCAGATAAGTGCTGGCGCATATAGCAACCCCCTGTCGTAAAAGAATTTGTTTCTCCATTTCACATTTCCGTAACTCCGCTTGCTCTGCTTCTTCCTTCGCCAGAATATGCGTAGTTGACTGCATGCCTCTCCGGAGACTTCCAACGCCGCCTTGTATGAGTTCCCTATCCTGAAATAGTTCATCCATCCCCTGATGACCGGATTACATGCCTTTACGGCGTCATCAAGAGTTTTGCCAAGTGGCATCTTCTTGAGAAGTTCCTTGAGTTTCGTCTTTACCTTGCAGAGGCTCTTTTTCTTCGGATATTTGACCATGACTTTCCTTTTCAACCTCTTCGAGTACCCTTCCCTGAAGGTGAACCCTAAAAAGTCGAATCCATCACTGGCATGTCGAATTTCAGTTTTCTCCATGTTCAGTTTCAGTCCGAGGCCTTCAATAATCCTACCTACTTCGCATAATGCCCTTTCGGCTTCCTCCTTTGTCTTACATAATACAATCATGTCGTCCGCATACCGGATAAGCTGGCCTTGCCATCTTTTCCATTTCCGGTCGAATTCATGAAGATATATGTTGCTTAGAAGCGGCGACAGAACTCCGCCCTGCGGTGTTCCGCTTTCCGGTTCCGTCACTTCCCCCGACTCCAAGATTCCGGCCTTGAGCCATTTGTGAATCAGAGAGAGTATTTTCGGATCTCTCAACCTTTTCGTCGCACATTCCATGAGCTTTACATGGGGTATTGTGTCGAAGTCGCTTTTCAGATCCACGTCAACAACCCATTTCAGTCTGTTGGAAAGTCTGTGAACTTTTTCCACCGCCTGATGATTGCTTCGTTTTGGCCTGAATCCGTATGAGACTTCAAGAAAGTCAGCCTCGAACAGAGGTTCAATCATCAGCTTGACCGCCATCTGCGCAACCCTGTCCTTGACAGTCGGGATGCCCGGCGGTCTCTTTTCGCCGTTGTCCTTCGGGATATACACTCTGCGTATCTCGGCAGGATTGTATCTTTCATTTTTAAGCTCCTCCTGCAATTCCTCTGCGAACTTCTCAATTCCGTATTCTTCCCTGATGTATTTTATGCTGACATTGTCAATTCCGGGGCTGCCATTATTGGCCGACACCCGTTTCCATGCCTCCATAAGTACATCATAACGACAGACTTTGTCATACGGCACGCCAAAGCCCCTTTCCGGCCTTTCCTTGGCCGCAAGATATAGTTTCCGCTGGAATTCCCTGACCCATGTCATTGGATTGTTTTGAGTCTTTTCGACATTCATCTCTGGCCTGAACTCCTTTGTAAACTTCTTTTCATCCTAATGGCTCTTTGCTATCCAAGTTTGTGCATACTTGGAATTTTCGCTACTACCGCCATCTCCGACTTCCCATATGGCTTCGCCTGACTTTTCAGCATTCCGCCTTATTGCCCTGCTTACTCTTTGCCTCCGCTTTTCCTGGACGCTTCAGGCGGTGGCTTCCTATGCGTCCTTGGCCGTTTGTCTGGGATGGCCCCTGTCTAGTTCTTACCCCTTATTTATCCAAGACCATGTGGGATCTCCCCAGTTTCGCCACGTTTCTTTCCTTACATGCTGTCCTCTTTTACCCCGTCGGCTCGGTGGATGCGTTTATCCATTTTCTTCTCCACCGATATCAGAATTCCCGTATCGAACGAACGGTCGCCTACCGAATTTCGCCGGCTCTGTCAGCTATTCCCACCGGTTCACTTTTACGAGGCCTACGAGTTTTCGTTTGCCTACGGCCTGTAAGTTTGCTTCGCCGCTCTGACTGACTTCAAGTCCTCCTAATTTTTCGTTAAGATTTCCTTTCTCACGACTTTGTCACAGGGTATCGCGGCATGTGTCGCCACATGACACGCCTGTCAAGCTATCCGCCCGAAATGGACAATTGGCGGAATTGATACTATATCAACAAGAAACGTGCGCCTCATGGGCACACGTTCTATGAGTGTGAATGCCGTCCGGCTTTTCATGTCGCAGGCGTGCCCTGAAAAAACTACGGACGCATCAGACTTATGCGAAATATGTCCAGGAATTGTATTACCCATAAAATGCCTCCTTGTATATGTTTAATCTTATCTGCCCATCATGCTTCTGTCAAGAATTATATATTGCGAACGGTTGCATTAAAACAAAAGGGCTGCTAAAGTAAAGAATCATATATATGGTTCTTTGTTCAAAAAGATTAAAAAGGATTGCCGGGCCATGCGGACAGACTTTAAAAAAACTCCTACAATCATCGATATCGCAAGAAAGGTCGGGATGAACAAGGCAACTGTCAGCCGGGCGCTAAGAGGGAGTCCGCTTATCTCCGAAACCACAAAAGAGAAAATCCGGACGCTGGCGCGAAAGATGGGCTACCACCCTAACATGGTATTTTCCATCATGGGCTCAGGCAATCGCACCAGGGGTGCCAAGGCGAATCTGCTACCGCTGGCCTATCTCCATGACATTGATGAAGTAAAGGAGTTGGATCCAAGGGCGAATCTTGAATTCGGCTATCTTATGGATTCGGCAAGAAGATACGGATACAATCTTGACCAATACAATCTGAGACATATTAAAAATGCGCGCAGCTTTGAGAGGATGCTATATCACCGGGGCTACTGCGGAATTATCTTCGGAAGGATAACACACGACAGTTCACTGACATACGAGCTAGATCTTGCCGAATTCACCGTGATTTTCAACACCAACACCGTCTGGGGAACAAAATATCATCGCGTTATGGGCGACGTCTATTCTGCCGTTCAAATGGCCTGGGATAAGGCGCTTGCTTCCGGCTACCGCCGCATCGGCGTCACGACATGCAGCCATAGTCCGGCATTGCCCGATGACGAATTCCGATTTTCCGCACTTCTGCAAAGGCAGAACAGGGATTCAAAACTGGTAGAAAAGATTCCCCCGTTCACCAATAGCCCCACTGAAATGGATTTATACCGGAAATGGATTGAAAGATGGCATCCTGACATGGTGATTGGATTTCATCCTGGCCATTATTACAACCTGAAGAACATGGGATACGGAATACCAGAAGACATAGGCTATGCTCAACTCATAGTGATTCCAGGGGATCTCTGGCAAAAAGGCATATCCGGCATTCGCTCTCAGGAAAGACAGGTCGCGGAAACGACCATTTCGCTCCTTGACCAGGAAATCCGCAAACGTGTCCACGGAATTCCCAAGTACGTGCTTTCAGTGCACATCGAACCCGAATGGATCAAAGGTAAGACGCTTCCCGCGCACAAGCCGACGGCAGCTGGGCGGTAGCAAAACTGCGTTTGCACGTCATAGCCTGAAAAGACATTCTGCCAACCTATTATCTTCAGTCCGCAAAGTACAGGCTGAACTCATTGGCATCATCTTTCCAGAACTTGTCGAGATATGGCGAATAAGTGGAAACCTGACATTTTTTCTGAGACTGATCGAATTTCAGTATTCGGAGATATCCATTGCCGCCACCTTCCTGATATTGATAGTTGGCCATCATCTGGTGAACAATGTTGCCATTCTCGCCCTTCATGGATTTTTTTGACGCAGGCCCTTCATAGTGTCCACTGAAAACCATGATGTAATTCCCGTGTTTCTTAACATGTTTGTCCCATATCTGCTCTCCTGTATTGCGGAGACTCCCGTCAGGATAAGCTCCGTAGGCTGTCGCGTTTTTTTTAGTTTTCTTGTTTGACAGTCTACCATCGCTGTCAAGATAATCATGTGTCACCATCAGGACATGGCAGTCCTTGTTGGCCTCGACAATTCCGTCAGCCCATTTAAGCATCTTGTCATTTGGCCCTAGGCCAAGGCTCAAAATCACATATTTCTCGCTTCCAGCTTCGAACATATACCAGAAGCAGTCCTCCTCCGGCATTTTCCCGCCCCAGCCCTTTTCCTTGCTCAAGTCGCTCTCCTTGAAATATTCACAGACAGGTGATTTTGCTGGCCCTTTGTATCCAATGTCATGATTCCCAACACAAAGAGCATATGGGACGCAGCCATCGAGAATTTCCATGCATGCTTTTGCCTTCTTCCATTGTTCCGGGCTGTTGTCATCGGTAATATCACCCTCGTGAATTACAAACTTTATATTGAGCTTATCCTTGTTTTCCTTGATCCATCTGGTCTGAGCAAGAAACTTTTTATCGGCACCCTCATATTTCAGGTAATTTTGAGTGTCAGGAAGAAGTATTATCGTGAAAGGAGAAGGAGCTTCTCCGGCGGAAAGAGTAGCCACCAGCACAAGGGAGGTTATGATAAATGCTGTAAGAAAAGTGATGGCCTTTGGGGGCTTTATCATAAGCTTCACGTCCGCAACAAATGTTAATTGATATACTTAGCTAGTCTATCATTCGATCCTATGATAATCAAACCCTTTTCCTTCGATATTGGCGTGACACCTTGATAATATTTAGATATAAGACCAAGTATGGCTTGTAAATTACATGTAACTTGTTATATAACAAATACTTAAATAAACCATGGTAGGAACATCGGCTAGAGAATCTCCACGGAATCCCAGGCTTAACTGTTACCCAGGCAATGCGTCAGTTCATTTGTTTTTGTGGCCGGTTCCAGACTTTTGCTTTTGTCTTCATTTTTGCCTTTACAGTCAAGATTACACATCAATTTGATAGTATTTCACATTGAATATCCAATTATAATGCTTTTATTTAAACTTATAGTGTGTTAAGATAACATATCACATCAGAAGCAAAAGCAAACGATTCCTTCGGAAAAATAATATTTTAGGAAAGGATATCCTGAGATGGGCCCAAAAAGGAGAAGAGATCAACTGAAAGCGAAAGATGATCGTAATCGCAAGTTTCTTTTTGCCGATGTGTTTACGCTGGTGGAGCTCCTCGTGGCTGCGCCCGGCGTAGTTCTGAATCGCATTGCGATTCAAACGAAGACGAGAGCACATTCGATCAAGTTCACCTTGATCGAATTGCTCGTGGTGATTGCAATCATCTCCATCCTCATGGCGATGTTGCTTCCTGCACTCAAAAAGGCAAGGGACATTGCAAAACAAATCAGCTGTATCAACAATATCAAGAATCTCGGATCCGCATGCACCATGTACGCTATGGATTATGACAACTGGCTGCCGTCACCCATTTGGCAGAATACCGCTGACTGGCATACCCGCTGGTTCGAATGGGATAGTAGCTTGCCAGCGCTGGGGTATGTGAAAGCCAGAAGCGGCTACATCAGCTCGGTGAAGCAGGGGGGGGTACGGTGCAACTATGCCTGTCCGGCGGTGCAGTTGGCGGACGTGGACAACCGTTTCACCACCTTCGGTCAGGCAATTGGCATAAACCTCTTCATTAACGCTCATCCGCGTCTGAAAGGTCCCAGCTTCCAGCTCCCCAGCCGGTTATCCTACCTTGCGGACGACTTTGCAGAATGGTATACCTACGTGGGCATGGTAGAACAATGGAATTATCTCCGCTTTTGGCACCTGGGGACATGCAATGTCCTGTACACCGACATGCACGTCAACTCGCGGAATCCGCATTCAATGAGCAGGGTCACATCGCGGACACCGTTCTGGCAGGCGGACAACTGGGTTCAGAACAACGATTGAATGGAGCAGGCCTCGACACGCCCTGAGAACGTGCAATAAATTGCACTACTACGAACCAAAGACATGCTAATAGATTACAAGTAACACAAATAAGGAGACGCTCGATGAAACATGTGATGGCAATGTGCGTGGTCGGAACTGTACTGCTAATGGTGGCCAGCGGATGCACTGTGCCGCAGGAAGATGCAAAGAAAAAGGACTCCGGGGTTCGGGCAGCACCGCTGATCCTGGTTGATAAAGGGGCGAGCCTGGCGCCGATCATCGTGTTCAAGGACGCGCCACC
>CAIQLG010000123.1 GCA_903872565.1 uncultured Lentisphaerota bacterium
AATAAGAAGCGGATTGATTCTTTAAAAATGTTTTTCATCTATCAGAATAAAGAATGGACTCCGCAAAAATCTCAACAGCATAAGCAAGAGATGATTGAACAAGTAAAGAAATATATGGAGATTGCCACCGCAAGAAGAACCAGGAGAAATGAAAGAAACCCAAAACATCGAGTGTAAAGAGGTTCAGAGCCTTTGTATCCAGACAGTCTCTGACAAAGCCCTGGAGTCTTCATGGGTCGTCGCGAACAGCAATATGAACAGGGAGCGGCAGCTCAGTGGCCCCAACAGCTACGAGAAGGACCTCCGCTTTGACTTGTCAGCGTTCCTTCAGTCTCGCCGGAAGGTACGGTGGCTGGATCTCTGCTGTGGCACAGGGAAAGCCCTTATCCAGGCGTCAACTCGTTTCGGAGACCGTCTTGACTGCCATGGAGTAGATCTGGTTGACTCCTTCGCAGCTATCCCTGTGGGGGCCGGAGCGACCTTTCATGTCGCTTCACTCCACTCCTGGAGATGCGAAGGCCCATATGACCTGATCACATCCGTTCACGGGCTCCACTACATCGGGGACAAGCTTGGACTGCTCGAGAGAGTCAGTCGATGGCTAGCCGAGGATGGCCTATTTCTGGGGCACCTGGACCTTGCGAATGTATCTCACGAGCAGCACCAGGCCTTCGGGGCAGTACTTGGCAAAACCTTCAAGAGACTTGGGATCCGATACAACACTAGGACAAAGATACTTTGCTTTCACGGGAACAGACATCTGACGTTCAACTACGCATATGTCGGTGCAGACACGACGGCAGGGCCGAACTACACCGGGCAGGATGCCGTGAGATCAATCTACTCTAATCAACTCTCTTCAGGCAGATACTTAAATTGTCGCCGGGATGGTAAAAATGCCATTCCGGGGTATACTTAACAAGTAAAAATGAAAGACGAAATGACGGTCAAAAAGGCTGTAACGGAATCGGGTATTTTTTTAAATTAAAGGATAGATTATGAATGTTTGGCGATTTGGGTCAAAGTATGGCATAATCGGGTCAATCGCTGGTGAAATGGCCAAATATAAAATTGCCTTCACAGGTGAAGATGATGCTCAAGAAAGAATTTCACGAGAAGTTAAAATAGGTGATTATATTGCGATAACTTCAGGGCAAAAGATCATTTTTGTAGGGCTTGCAACTAAAATCGATAAAATGTCTTCACTTGGCATTGATAACACGTTAATTGATATGGTAGAAAAAGATCTCATTTGTGTTAAAATGCATCCATTTTTTGATACTTCATCAGAGAATAAGTTTTATGGAGGACAAGGGAAAGATTTTCACAAAGCACTTGATTCCTATACCAGGTTAATTATTGACATCTTCAACAAATCTAAATCCGAGGAAAACATGACTGAAACCATTGCGATTCTCAAGGCAAACATGCAAATCGTTCTCACCGGGGCGCCTGGAACTGGGAAAACCTATTTGGCACAAGAAATCGCCACCAATTTGATTGGTGTGGCCAAAGAGCAACTTAAAAACAGCAACCAATACAAGTTCGTCCAGTTCCATCCAAGCTACGACTACAGCGATTTTGTCGAAGGATTGAAGCCTGAATTTGTTGAGGAGAAATTAAAAGACGAGAGTAAATCTGCAGAGGAGCCTCCTACCGGACAAATAACATTCGAACTAAAGTCGGGAGTTTTCAAGAAATTCTGTGAAGACGCACAAAAGGCTTATGATGAATCTCCCGTGGAAGACAATGATCCCATTAAGGAAAATGCACCGAAATACGTTTTTGTCATTGACGAGATTAATCGGGCCGACTTGTCGCGGGTTTTCGGCGAGTTATTTTTTGGTCTCGAAGCGGATTACCGCGGCAAACCGATAGAGATGCAATATTCATATCTTTATGTCAACAGAGGCGAGAAAAAAACTGAGACATTTTCTATTCCGCCGAATGTATATATCATCGGAACGATGAACGATATTGACCGCAGTGTCGAGAGCATGGATTTCGCATTGAGACGTCGTTTTGCGTGGAAGGAAATCACGGCAAAGGAATCAGAAGTGATCATCGATGCTGCAAAAATTAGTGCTGACTTGAAAGAAGATGCCAAGAAGCGGATGGATCAGTTGAACAAGAAAATTGAGGAAATCATGGGCAGTGCATCCTATCAGATCGGTGGAGCATATTTCAAGAAGTTAGAGAAATACAAGGAAAGTGATAAGCCATTTGAAAGTCTTTGGTCTAATCACCTTGAAGGGCTGCTCAAAGAATATTTGCGTGGCATGTCCAAAAGCAAAGGCAATGAGAATCCATTGCTAAGAATGAAAAATGCTTACGATTTGAAGGTTGATTCGAAATGAATTTCGGTGAATCTTCGACAGTCAACCGCCTGCCATTGAATTTGCTGGACAACCACTTCGGAAAGAATGCGCATCCATTTAGTGATTTGCGGATAGCATCGGTTTTGAAGCCTTATAGTGGCAAAGTTCCAAAGGACTTCAAGTCAATGGGTGTCCATGTTTTTTCTGCGGAAGAGTCTGACGAGTCGGATGGATCCAGTGAAAGACTTTCTGTTTTCACTCTGTCTCAGGATGAGAAGTACATTAACACCCATAATTGCATGGGGGTGCTGCGTTTTCGGGACAAAGAATCGGAACAATCCGTTTTGCTTCAAATAAAGTCCCGTTTTGACGAAGGAGGAGACAAGCAGTTCTTCCTGACTTACCTTTTGAATAAGGTGTTTGGCGGATGTTTCACTGACGATCCTGTACCATCGGATCCCGACTCGATGTGGGATATCCTGGTGGCGTTTATTTTCCGTCGACAGTTGCAACATGCTTGCGAGGTTGGCTTGTTCAAGCAGTATCGTAAATTTGCACATAACAATCTGCGTTATCGCGGCAAATTCAATTTGGATGAGCATCTGAAACTAAACATGCCCTTCCTTGGTAAAATTGCCTACACGACGAAAGATATAACTTTTGACAATCCGGTGAATCACCTTATTCGTCATGCTATGGCGAAGATAAACAAAAAATGGCCATGGTTACTTGCTGGCGATAACGAATTGGTCTCATTGCGGCATGAATTTGAGCAGAACACCCCATCTTGGCAACAAGGCGATGCGATAAGCTGTATACACAAAAAAGAGAACGCATCTCCCATAAAACATCCATTTTTTGCAGATTATTACGAACCATTACGCAAGCTTGCATTATCAATCCTGCACGATGAGGGTGCAAGTCTTTACGACTCAAGAGAAAACGAGGTTGAAGGTATCATATTTGATGGTGCCTGGCTCTGGGAGGAATATATTGCGACGATACTGCCGTTAGGATTTACACATTGCCATTGGGGAAAGGAAGGAATGAAAGTTTTTGAATCCGAAGAATATACGCTTTATCCAGATTTTTGGTATAAGGAGAAAAGAATAGTTTTCGATACCAAATACAAACGAGTCAACAATCGTCGCGAAGACATTCATCAGGTATTAGCCTACATGTTTCTTGCGAATTCAAATTGTGGCGGACTGATTTATCCACCTGATGGGAAAGCTTGTACCCCCGAAATAAAAGATCAAGACCCCAGAATGATTTGCAGGACAGAAAAGGACTCGACTGAATGGCATGATATAGTTTTCGGATCCGGGATCAATCCTGATAAGCAAGCCATGGAGAAAGCCGAGACCAGTCTCCAAAAATACATTGACACCTTGATACGTGAGAGATAGGAGCAGTTCTTGAACTTAACGACAGTTTTCAACCAACTTTGAGGGGATCCTCAGATGGGAGATTCACTGACAAATCTATCATCCCTTCAGAATGTACAAACTACTTGATGATATAAATAAATGAAAATCCTTGTATTGGCTAATGTTCAGGATTTCAAGTATACCAACAAGCCAGGCAATGCGGACATTCTCCTCTCATGCGGGTATCTGTGCCGAGTTGTCAGAGCGGGCGCGCGGCTATAAATGTGTTTTTAGCGGATTATGAGTGTTGAAAAACAGTATGTGTGTGTTAGACTAGCAAGAAGAGGTTTTGTCTCTCTATATCGTTGGCAATAGGGTTTGCTTGTTAAAAACGGATTCATTATTAAGGAGATAAGAAAATGAAGACCTATAGAATTACTTATTGGCTATCTGGCACTGATTATGGAAAAACATGGATGGGGCAAGCTTCATCAGACAAGATAGTTTTAACAAAATTTCTCATAATTTTAGGGAATAAAGACGATAATGAAAGTTTAACTAAGCAAGAATTGTATTCTAAAATATTGTCCATCGCTCGCGGAAAGATATTTTTTAATATTGAAGAAGTAAACGATGATTATCAGAATATACGGATCCTATCGTCTACACCATTCGTAGATTCTAATATTGGAACATTTGATGAATGGCCTGATGCAGAAGTGTGTCATGCAGGTATTTATCCAAAGTTTCCATGATAAGTTATATAAAAAGGCCATCCATTACAGCCAGCCTCTTTCCACCAACCAACTCACACCGCCTCGGTGGGATTAAAAATTGCTGCAGAGCAACTATTACATCCTCCTATGGCTACCTTCCTTGATTGATTGCGATGCGAATTTATACTGAGATCTGAAAAAACTATCAGAAAACTGAAATAGTAAGTAGAAAGCACTTTAGAATACGGGTTCTCCTCTTCTGCAATCAATTCGTGCCGTCATCCTCCTCCGGGAAGTTCGCAAAGAAGCCCCCGGGATCGGCGGGGTCGAGGAGCTTATTGTCCACCGCTGCTCTTATGGCTGATGCGGAAACCGTGAAGACATTGCCGCAGGCCGTGCAGGCGAGCTCTGTTACACCTTCAACATTGGCTCTCACCACCGCACCGCAGGCCGGACACGTGAATTCAAGCAGCATTGTGATTCCTCCTCGAATAATAACTTACAAACTTCATCCTCTTTCCCATCCACGATCTTTCTGAACACCTCATCTACAAATCCTCCGAAGGACTCCCTGTGCGATTCGGTTAGCTGTTCCACGCCGAACCTCTTTCTGTAGCTCGAATTGCACAGACCAATAAGATACATCAGTCCCTCTGTTTTTCCTGGCATCTCCTTCAACTTCAGCATGGCCTCGGAAATCTTCGCCCTTTCCTCCCTGCCCATTACTATAGCTGGTCTGACTACTGATTTCTTCCTGCCCATAACACCGCCTCCTTTTATTTATCTGCCACTGAATATAAATGATAGGCATGGACATTTTGTGTCACCCTGAATACAAAGAATAATCAATTTAGCATGGACACAAGATGTCCTAGCGCCACATCCATATTAGTCGCCAGTAAAGGAGGACTATGCCATGAAGACAGACAAGACGGACAGGATCAACATATCTATCAATTTCCAGGGGGCTGTAGACTCCAGCTGCAATTATCGAGATTTGCAATTGAAAATTTCTTGAATATTAATCTGGGGAGTTTAGATTGTGCATGGTGTGGGGAATATTTACTTAGAACACCGAAAAGGATAGGATTTTTATGCCACGATTGACTGAACAGGAACAGCAGGAGATTGTCCGCTTTCTCGAGTCGGACAGGCCACTACCGGACAAGTACCGCTTTCTGTTGTTCGAGGACAAGCGCGAGGTGGAACTAGTCTGGAATGGGAAGACTAGCGAGGTCTGTAATATAGTCCTACCCTTCCAAATTATTGAGCAGGTGGACGAGCCACGTGCTGAGAAACCGGAAGAGGCAAATTTACAGATGGAACTGTTCTCTCTGGACGAACGCGGTCGTCAGCTCAAGGGGTGGACGAACAAGCTGATATGGGGAGACAATAAGCTCATTCTTTCATCGCTGAAGAATGGACCACTGCGCGAGGAGATCGAAAAGCAGGGCGGACTAAAACTAATCTACATTGACCCACCGTTCGACGTAGGCGCGGATTTCTCCATGGACATCGAGATCGGCGGTGACACCTTCACAAAGAAGCCCAACATCCTAGAAGAAATTGCCTACCGCGATACATGGGGCAAGGGCACCGATTCATTCATCTCTATGATCTATGAACGGCTCGTGCTGATGCGGGATTTGCTGTCGGAGGAAGGGAGTATCTATGTGCATTGCGATCCGCGTGTAAATGCTTTTATCCGCGGATGTTGTGATGAGATTTTTGGGTCGGTTCGCTTTCTTAATGAAGTTATTTGGCGTCGTGCTTTCGCGCATAATGATCCAACACGTTGTGGAAACATTCACGACATTATTTATTACTACTCGAAAGGCGAACACCGTATTTGGAATAAGGTCTTTCAAAAGCCCAGCCCGGATTATGTTGAACAGTTTTTTGACCAATATGATCCTGTTCGTAAAGAGCGATACAACCGTTTGCCCTTGGATGCCCCAAGACATGGCGATGGTGGAAACTTGTTGTACGAGTGGAAAGGTGTTTGGCCAGCTCAAGGTAGAACTTGGGCATGTTTAAAAGAGCAGATGGAAGAATATGATCGACAAGGTCGGATTCATTATCCAAAAGCCGAGGATGGAAAACCTCGTCTAAAACGTTATGAGAGTGAATATGAGGGTACGGCATTACAGGACATTTGGACAGATCTGAACAAAATCCATAATCAATCTTTGGAGCAACTCAATTACCCAACTCAAAAACCCGAAGCCCTCCTTGAACGCATCATCAAGGCCTCGTCCAATGAAGGCGATCTGGTCGCCGATTTCTTCTGTGGTTCTGGGACGACTGCGTCGGTGGCGGAGAAGCTGGGGCGCAAATGGATTGCAACTGACCTCGGCAAGTTTGGCATCCACACAACGCGCAAGCGGATGATCGGTGTTCAGCGTCAGTTGAAGGAAGACGGCAAGGACTACCGCGCCTTTGAAATCCTCAACCTTGGCAAGTACGAGCGCCAGCACTACATTGGCGTGAACCCGAATTTGCGAGAGGCGGAGCAACAAAAGCAATTGGAAGAAAAAGAAGCGGCGTTCCTCGAACTAATTCTGAGGGCCTACCGGGCGGAGAAGACGACGGGCTTTGCCTGTTTCCACGGCAAACGGTCGGGGCGATTGGTGGCCGTCGGGCCGGTGAACCTGCCGGTGACACGGCTCTTTGTAGAGGAGATCATTCTGGAATGCCGCAAGAAGCACATCACGAAGGTGGACATTCTGGGTTTTGAGTTCGAGATGGGTCTATTTCCGAATGTGCTTGATGAGGCGCGGGCGAAGGGTATTGACATCGCTCCGAAGTATATTCCCGCCGAGGTCTTTGACAAGCGGGCAGTGGAGAAAAACCAAGTGGTGTTCCACGATGTGTCGTTCATTGAAGTGAAACCACTTGTGCGTGAAGGAAAGAAGGGTGAATCGCCAGCAGTTGCAGTTGAGCTGACGGACTTCTCGGTGTTTTATTCGCAGGATTCGATTGCCAACGCGGAGGAGGCGATCAAGAACAAGGGCAGTCGGATTGTGGTGGAGAAAGGCCAGATCGTGAAGGTGAGCAAGGACACGCACGGTATCGTCACCCGTGAAGTGCTCACCAAGAATTGGACGGACTGGATTGATTATTGGTCGGTGGATTTCGACTTTGAGAGCAAGCGCGAGATCATCCGGATAAAGAATGAAGAAACCGGAGAATGGGAAGAATGCTGGACAGGGGATTACATCTTTGAAAACGAGTGGCAGAGTTTTCGCACAAAAAAAGACCGCTCCCTGGAACTGAAAAGCGTTTTTCATGAATGCACACCGAGACGGCGCAAGATCGCAGTGAAGGTGGTGGATATCTTCGGCAACGATACTATGACAATCGTGGATGTGAGCGTGGGAAAAAACGGAGGAAAAAAATAATGGCACAGGCAGATTTATTGGTGAATTTATTCAAAAGTTCCAGCAATGGCGATCAGCTGGCGTTTCGCAAGACCGCCGAGACGCTGATACAGGAAGAGAAGGCCAAAGGGCATCGAGTTCTGGCGGATCGGCTGGTCAAATCCTTGCAGCCAAGCACAATAGGAATGGGGCTCGGTCTCGCGCCAAAGCAGAACGCCAGCAACGGGCAACATAAGGATTTGATATACGAAATAACGCCAGAGCGAGCGCTTGTTAGTCTTGTCTTGCCCGACAAAATCCGGGATCAGATCAAAGAGGTCGTAGAGGAGCAGCATCGCGGAGAATTATTGCACGCACATAATCTTCGCGCACGTAACCGTGTTTTGCTTGCCGGGCCGCCGGGCAATGGAAAAACAACTCTGGCCGAGGTGCTGGCCTTTGAGTTGATGTACCCGTTGTTTGTCGTTCGTTATGAAACCTTGGTGGGCAGTTATTTGGGCGAAACTTCCAGTCGCCTGAAACATTTGATGGACTACGCCAAGACCCAGCGTTGCGTACTGTTTTTTGACGAGTTCGAAACGCTCGGCAAGGAGCGTGGCGACACACATGAAACAGGAGAAATCAAGCGGGTGGTGAGTTCGCTGCTTTTGCAAATTGATGATTTGCCAGATTACGTTGTGGTGGTTGCGGCTAGTAATCATCCGGAATTGCTGGATAGAGCAGTATGGAGACGCTTCCAGTTACGCATCGAATTGCCCATGCCGACGCGCCAGCAACTGACCCGACATATTGAATCCATCGGTCAGCGGTGTCAAACCAATTTCGGTTATGAGCCCGAGATGTTGGCGAAACACATGCAGGGACTCAATTTTGCTGAGGTGGAAGAATTCTGTTTGAGTGTGGTGCGCCGAGCAGTACTCGATAAGAAAAGCGATGATGCGCAATCCATTACGCGGCTCAAATTGGAGCAATGGCGGGATAGATTGAAACCTGTATTGAATAGCCAAGGCACGGGGGAATAAACAATGGCCGATCATTTACCATTATTGGTTTTCCCTCGCGCAAGAACAATTGCTCCACCAAGGGGGAATGGCTTTCCGCCTAGCAAACCACATTTTCCAGGGCATGCCAAGCAAGTTGAGCGCATATCCCAGCAGTTGGATGACTTGCAGCAGGATTTTTCCCGTTACAAGGCGAGCGTCAGTGGCGTTGTGGCCGGACTTGAGCCGGAGACGGTATTGGTCATAGAGATTGCAGGGAGAGTTGAAGATTTCAAGCGAGCCGTGGATGTCACCGATGGACTGGAATGGCTGGGAGAGTGGGATATTGAGGATATTGAACCTGCCGATGGCTTTTACGAAGCTCCCAAAATTGGAGTTGATTTTTTTAAAGGAAAAATTGAAGGAATAACCAGCAGAGCACAATCAAAAGAAATTTGGGAGATCCTTAAGGAACACGGATTCATTGATGATAAGGGGAAAATGATTGCCGATGAGATACCGCCATTATCCTTGCCCGATCATCTGGGGCATCTCAGCAATGAAATCGTCAACACCATTAATACCGCAAAAGAGAGGCATCTGGCGGGACGGATGTTTCTTTCATTAGGAAATGAGCAAGGCATCAAAGAACTTCTCTCACTTTGGAAACAGTGGGAAAAAGAAAAAAAACTCCCACCGGGTAAAACCAAATGGCGTGATGTTTTTGCCCAGACCCTGAAAATACGGCGTTGGGGAATAGAGGAAACCCTTCGTGAAACCGGCATGATTGCTCGTTGGCACGATTTGCTCGATCCGATTGCTCCAGCCCAAGAAATTCATTGCCAGATCGAATTGTTCTACCGGCGGAATCCTGAGAAGCGGAAACAGAACGAGGCAACAGTTTCCGCACTGTTGGCGGAAATGGGAGGGCAAACGCTCAGTTCATTCGACATGACGGATATAGCCTTCCATGCGATCAAGGCCAAATTACCTGCTGATAAGGTGCGTCACCTTTTGACTTCGTTGGATTCTCCGAATGCCGAGATTGATATTCAGTTATTCAAGTTTCCAGGGATAATGTATTTTCGCCCGACCGGACAAAGTTTGGCGGTTTCAGGAGACGAAGTTGGCGAATCCGGGGAGTTTCCCGAAGGCAGACCAGAATTACCGCCAGTGGTAGCGATTCTTGATGGTGTACCGAACCTTTTGCATGAGGCGTTGAAAGATCGGTTGTTATTCGACGACCCCGATAATTTGGCCGCCGAATATCAGCCCGGAGAGAAAAGACACGGAACAGCCATGGCATCACTGGTGGTGTATGGGGAGTTGGTAGAAGGGCAAGATAACTCACTCTCTCGCAAAGTTTATCACTTAGCAGTCATGCAACCCAATCCGCAGGTCAGGAGCTTTGGCAAGCATGAGGAGCATTTCCCAGATGATGTTTTTTTCGAAGACCGGATTGAACGTGCCGTGCGCCGCATGTTCGAAGGGGAAGGCAACATTCCCGCGCAAGCTCCCGGCATTAAAATCATCAACCTTTCGATTTGTGATCCGGAACGCCCCTTTATCCACACGCCCAGTCCGTGGGCGAGACTGCTTGATTGGCTATCTTGGAAGTACCGCGTGTTGTTTTGTGTGAGCGCAGGGAATTATACGGAAGACATTGAAATTGGCATTCCGCACAGCGAGTTTTCTGCCTTATCCGACGAGCAAAAAGTAGCCCATGTCCTGAAGTGTATAGAACGGCAGCTATCCGAACGACGATTGTTGTCGCCTGCGGAATCGATGAACTCGCTCACTGTCGGGGCATTGCACACAGACGAGTCTGGAACCTATACGCTGGGACCGCGCACCGACCTGTTGCCGAGCGGCGCACTGTTCAGCCCTATTTCCCGTTTCGGACACGGCTTTCGCCGTTCAATCAAGCCGGAAATATTCTTTTCTGGCGGACTACAGCTTTACAAAACACCCAACCTTGACAGCGGGCAACACTACACTATTGATGCCGGGCTTCGTGCGCCAGGCCAACAGGTGGCTTGGGATAGCGCGCAAGAGGGTGAGCTTTCACAAAAGGTTTATACCCGTGGTACCAGCAATGCCACGGCCTTAGCGACACGAAGCGGAGCAAGGATTTACGAGGTGCTGACTCAGTTACAGGAGGAGTACGGCGAACAGATTTCCGATAATCTGATGGCAGTGCTCATCAAAGCATTGCTGGTACATGGTGCGCAACACGATGACCAAGCAGTAAAAACACTGGAGACGCTAAAAACTCCAGCAAACTCACGTCGCTTCAAAGAGACGATGGCTCGTTACATTGGTTACGGCGCAGTGAATATTGAACGAGTTCTGGCTTGCACCGAACAACGGGCTACAGTCATGGGTTGTGCTGAAATCAGGGAAAATCAGATCCATGAATATCGCTTTCCTCTGCCACTTGGCCTTTCTAGCAACCAAGAGTGGCGGCGTATGGTGGTAACATTGGCCTGGTTCTCGCCGATCAATCCTGCTCATCGGAATTTGCGCGAGGCTAAACTCGTCCTCCAACCTGGGGTAAGCTGGGACAAGTTGCCATTAATGCTCAAAAGAATGGATTCGGATGATGATCAAGTATTGCGTGGTACAGTGCAACACGAAATTCTTGAGAGCAAAAGACAGATTTCTGCGTATGAGGAAGACGAACACATTCTGTTGCACGTAACATGCAAAAAAGATGCGACTGAGAAGCTGGATGTTGTAATCCCGTATGGATTGGCAGTGTCTCTTGAGGTGTCCGAAGGTATTGATATTCCTATTTATCAGCAGATTCGCGCCAGGATCAAACCGCAAGTGGCTGTTGGCACATCTGTGGAGAATTTGTAATGGCCTTACATAAAAACTTTCCTCGATCTCCACATGCGATTCTCGACCCAGGCATCCGCTGGTTTCCCGCCGATGAGGCGTTGCGAGAAAGTAGTATGGAAAAGCTCATGCCGCCGCTTGTGCCATCACTGCGCCGCAAGGTGAAGGAGTTCCGGAACGGAGGGTACGTCGGCGCAACGGACACCAGCCGAAGCCTGCTCAATTGGTGGTTCAAAACACCACACCTGTTGCCGAAAATCGACGGAAGCATGACAGAGTTTGAATACTATTTTGCTCAGCGCGAAGCGCTGGAGACTATTGTCTATCTCTACGATGTTGTAGGAGTTAAGGACAAGCACGATCTGATGCGCTTCGATTCAAGCGGTCTTGTGTCCGGTGGCATGTTCGACGAGAGCTGGCGGCGGTTCGTGGTTAAGATGGCAACGGGCAGTGGAAAAACCAAGGTCTTGAGCCTGGCATTGGCGTGGAGTTTTTATCACAAGTTGTATGAGCCGGAATCTGAACTAGCACGCAACTTCCTAGTCATTACACCCAACATAATCGTCCTGGACCGTATTTACCGAGATTTCCAGGGTCTGCGGATTTTCTTCGACGATCCGGTGATGCCGGATAACGGTGTGGACGGGCGTAACTGGCGCGACGATTTTCAACTGACGCTGCATCTGCAAGACGAGGTTCGCATCACCCGGCCTACGGGCAATATATTTCTGACCAACATCCACCGTGTTTATTCAGGCGAAGACATTCCCCCTTCGCAGGATGATGAAAATACAATGGACTATTTTCTGGGCAAACGACCCTCGGGCGCAACCACGGATTCCAAGGTGGATCTTGGGATGATCGTCAGGGATATTGACGAACTGATGGTGTTAAATGACGAGGCGCACCATATTCACGATCCGCGCATGGCGTGGTTTAAAGCAATCGAAGACATCCACAACCGGCTAAAGCAGAAGGGGGTGTCCCTTTCCATGCAGGTGGACACGACAGCCACGCCCAAGCATAACAACGGTGCCATCTTTGTGCAGACCGTGTCCGATTACCCTCTAGTGGAGGCGATTTGGCAAAACGTCGTAAAACATCCCGTCCTGCCCGACGCCGCCAGCCGTGCGAAATTGAGCGAACGGCAGAGCGCGAAGTACACCGAGAAATACGCTGACTATGTCCATCTGGGCGTACTCGAATGGCGCAAGGCGTATGCCGAACATGAAAAGATGGGCATGAAGGCGATCCTGTTCGTGATGACCGACGACACTCGCAACTGTGACGATGTGGCCGAGTATCTGGAGGGGAATTATCCGGACTTGAAAGACGCAGTGCTGGTCATTCACACCAAGAACAACGGTGAGATTTCCGAATCCACCTCCGGGAAGGACAAGGAGGAACTGGAGAAACTTCGCAAACAGGCGAATGATATTGACAAAAAGGACAGCCCGTTCAAAGCCATCGTTTCAGTGATGATGCTTAAGGAAGGATGGGATGTGCGCAATGTAACGACCATCGTCGGCTTGCGTGCATATTCCTCGACGAGCAACATTCTTCCCGAGCAGACGCTGGGTCGGGGGTTGCGCAAGATGTATCCCTGTGATGTGGAAGAGTACGTCAGCGTGGTTGGCACAAACGCCTTCATGGAGTTCGTGGAATCCATCCAGGCCGAAGGCGTGGCGCTGGAACGTAAGGCGATGGGTGAAGGGACAGAGCCGAAGACTCCGCTGGTGGTCGAAGTTGACAAAGAAAACGGGAAGAAGGACATTGCCGCGCTGGACATTGAAATCCCAGTGCTGACACCGCGTGTCTATCGGGAATACAAAAGCCTAGTCGATCTGGACATCGCCGCAATGGGGCATCAGCGATTAGTCTGCCTAAAATTCAGCGAAGAGGAACAGCGGGAGATCGTATTCAAAGACATCGCCACTGGCGAGATTACACATACCACGATTCTTGACACGGCTAGCGTTGCCGACTACCGCAGCGTGATCGGCTATTTTGCGCAAAGCATCATGAAGGATCTGCGCTTGGTCAGCGGCTATGATGTGCTGTATGGAAAGGTCAAGGCGTTTGTACATGAGGATTTGTTTGACCATCCGGTGGAACTGGAAGATCCTAACACATTACGCAATCTGTCGGAACCTGCCGCCACCAAGATACTGATAGAGACCTTTAAAAAGGCGATCAACGCGCTGACCGTTCGGGATAAAGGCGATGCCGAAATACGGGACACGATCAAGTTGCGCCAGACTCGGCCTTTTGTGGCAAAGGATCAAGGTTACCTTATCCCTAAAAAAAGCGTCTTCAATCGCATTATAGGTGACAGCAAACTAGAACTTAGGTTTGCCGATTTTCTAGAAAATTGCAGAGATGTGGTCTCTTACGCGAAGAACTACATGGCCGTGCATTTTAAGCTCGATTACGTAAATGCTGTTGGCGACATTTCCAACTACTATCCGGATTTTATGGTCAAGCTGTCCGAAAAACGGATTGTCATTGTCGAAACCAAGGGGCAGGGAGATTTGGATGTGCCTCTGAAGATGGCGCGGCTGCGACAATGGTGTGAAGACATCAATCGGATACAGGTAGATGTTGAATATGATTTCGTTTACGTTGATGAAGAGAGCTTCGAGAAATACAGGCCAATTTCATTTAAACATTTGATGGATGGTTTCCGGGAATACAAAAGGGAAATATAACGAATAAGGATAGATTGTTTTCAACAGCTCATTTCAGGGACATGCCAAAAGCAAGAAGCTCCTAAAACTGCGATGTTAGATTTCAAGCGGAAACCCCGATATGATTAACAAATTAACAGAACTTGCAGATTATTTCAGGAAAATACCCGCCGCATTTCTCATTGCGATAACATGTGTTCTTTCTCTTATCCTTTTTCTTCCTGAAAAACAAGCATCGATATTGGCCGTAGAAGGATTTCGCGAAAAGTATCGTGTTTTCTTAGGGCCAGCTCTACTCTTGGCTATATCATTCTGTGCGGCTCGCATTTATTTGTTCTGTATGGAGGGATATAAACAGCGAAAAGCGTTAAAAGCTAAAAAAGAAAGCCTTCACAGACTAACGCCAGAGGAAAAAGGTTATCTCGTCCCTTTCATTCAATATAAGAAGAATTCCATCTACGTTGGCATGGATGATGGAATCATGGCTGGATTGGCAGCCAAGAATATTACATATTTGGCAGCCAATATGGGCAACCTTTTGGATGGTTTCGCCTTTAACCTTCAACCATGGGCAAGAGAATACTTAGAGAAAAACCCGCATTTGCTAGATGGTTATGTAGGAAGGCCAATGACACCAGAGCAGAAATTGAATTCAAGGCTAATGGGGTAAAGGTCAGTTCTTCGAGAAGACCGTGGATAAAGTCGAGAAGGGATTGGGTACATGTTGGAAAAATTCCATAGATAATTGGATGATTCCTTTTTTTTGCAGTATTTTATAGTAAGGAAAATCCATGAATAGTGCTCAGAAGCAGAGAGTTGAAAATGCGACGGTGACAGTGGTTGATAGGACAGGCTTGTCTATGCTTTCACGAACTCAGCTCAGTGTGGGCATCTTTATTTGCTCTTTGTTCGTTTCTCCGAGAAGTAAGCAGAGAGCTCCAGCGTGATGTCGCGCAGGTTTGTTCGCTCGATCGCAACTGACGACAGCAGGTGCAGCAGATCCTCCTGATCCGGCTGACCGAGTACCAAACGGTAGAGCATCCTCTGCTCCTTCATGAGTTCAAGCCAGTAACGCTGTTCACTGCTCGGTACATCGAATACATAGCGCTTGACTTCAGCACCTTTGCATACCCACCACGGACAGAGTCCCGATTCGTCGGACATTCGTTGTTCGGCCAATTCTGAGAGTCGCTGCCACGGACTTTCACCGTGCGTTGCCTGCGTCCAAACATCGGCTCCGAGTTGTCCAGCTATCTGTTTACGTATTGAGTGTCCTCCGAATCGCTGAATACGTCCTTCTCTCTGCTCCAGATCAACAGGATTGTGAGAAAGATCCCAGTGCACCAAATTGGAACACCAGGTATGAAAATCCAAGCCTTCCTGGCCAACCGACGTCGTAGCGAGGACATAGGGCCAGAACGGTGCATTGAAAGCCCGGCGAATCTCATCCGTACGCAGCGGCTTGTCCGTTGTTTCCATGCCTTCGACCGTAGCCGCATGTACCCCAGTGAATGGCATTGCTACATGGCAGCGGAGAGAGAACGTCCTGCGCCAGCTGCCAGTCAGCTCGTGGAGTCGGAAAATCCCCGATCTGAGTTGTAGTCCGTCCTGCAGAGCTTTGGCTAACTCATGACCAGAAAGACTATATAGTGTTCGTAACAGCCATATCTGCTCATCCAAAACGGCTTCAAGGTTTCCATCCCGCACAGCTTCCAATATGGCTTTCGGGTATGATTCCTCTCCACCACCCATTTCGGTTGCAAATATCGGGTTGTCCAAATAGTTGCGCAATCCTTGCCATGATGCCATGATTGTATGATAAAGGTTGTCACAATCGGCAGAACCGGGCCAATGCCTTCTGAGTGCCCGTCCTATCACGACACCGGGGGCGCAGAATGCGTATTCGGTGAGTGTGGACAATTCCCGGCCCGAGATCTCCGTAATTTCCATAAGGGCTTGCTCATCCCAGTCGTTGAGGAGCTTGCCCAATCCCTGATCCTCAGTCCCTCTCCGAATTTCGTCGTGTATCTGGGACCAAGCGCGCTTTACTCCTTTCCAGAGGCCTGCCTTGTTTTCGATCTGTGCGATAAGTGTCCACATGGAATGATGACGGCGCAAACGGGGATTGACTTCGATGCCAAGTTCTTTTAATGCTCCGAAGAGTTGTGAACGAATAGTTCTATGAATACGGGAGGGGATGCGCTCTCTAGCTTTCAGAGGATCTGTTTTCGATATAAGCCATGGCGATGGATGGAAGTACCCCAGCAAGGCATGGCGTCCTGGACCAGGCTGGAGTAGCCGCTTATTGATCAGATCTTCATACGGTATGCCCTTTTTAAAGAAAAGTCGGCTTTCGGCCATATAAGAGACAAGTGATGCGATGGCCTGGGGGACAGCGCGAAATCGACTGAAAATTAAAATTTTGCTCTGTTGGTCGGCAGACCGACACCATGAACCTTTAAGCGGCCACCATGGAAGAGATGGTTGAAGCCAAGGCAATAGCAGGATTTCTGATCCCAATAGATCAAGCAAGGCGCGGATCTTGGGATGGGGAATTTCATCAAGACAGATGAAGGCATCTCGCATCTCCTTTGTCAGTTGAGGAAGTTCGGTTTTATCGGTGTCTTTTTTTGCTTCCATCCACGCCTTGTACCTGGACCCCATGGTTTGTGCAGGAAGCGGAATCGAAGTCCAATACGGAACCGCAGATCCTGCATGACATCCGATCAAAGACTCGGCAAGGTGACAGTAAACACGGATATCGGATTCGCTAAGAGGCGCGGATTTGTGAGATATGCTATGTTCAGACCAGCCGTCCTCATGCGAGGCTCGCTCGGTTCTAGACATAATCGGCTGCAAAATATCTTGGATCTGTGTACGCAAATCCGCAGTTGTAGCGACATTTAAGTCTTTTCGCCGAATCGAGGTTTGCAACTCAGCGAACAGATCCTGGCACCTGCTACACTTAGTCTTGGCTACTGCGCCTCCTCCATATAGGAACTCAACTAACTTGAAGAACTGTGAATGATGAGGTTCTCCATCCGACACGTCACGGTTTCTTGTGTAGAGTTCATATGGTGTTGCTGACAGCATAAGCAGCGCGGTTTTCTCAGAATAGCCTTCGCCACGAAGCCTTTCTATAACCCTGCGTGCGGCATCCTCAATATCCGAGGATAGGAGATCTCGAAAATTTTGGAACTCATCAAATATGATCAAATCCGGGCTCAATCCTTCAATAGCGCATGCCGCTAGTGCGTTGCGCATATGTGCGATCAATTCGAGAGGCTCATTAATGGCCTCCAATCGCAGAGGCAAATGTTGGCCTCTCTCAATTCCGAACTCAGTGCGTACTGATACATTGAAAGCCCGGAGGAGGGCGGGATTGTCCTGGACTCTTTTGCGCTGAGCCTTAACCACCGACGACCAATATGTCTTTGCCCCCCGCTGGAACAGATTCCGACGTCTTCCGCGCAGCAAGTCGCGCCAAAGTCGCTTGACTAGGCAGTGAATTAGTGCTCGTTCCTCCTGGCGACCATCGCGCCGCCGTCCCTTCCGTATCGGTATGGAAGTCTCGGGGGTCAACGTGTAGAGATGCAACTTTCTATGAGTCGGAGGGGCTGTCACCGGCACAAGCGTGAGCCTATCCACACTGCAATGAGCAGAAGCCCTTTCCTCCTCTGGGAGTATTTCCAACAGCTTCCTTCGATTCTGTGCGGCGATGGAAAGGTTGTTGCAGACATAGAATACAACCAGCTCTCCACGTTTCTCCTCAATCATTTTAAGAATTATCTGCTGTGCCACGACCGTTTTCCCGAGGCCGACCTCATCGGCTACCAAGAATCGACCCTGTTTGCGGTTAAAAGCCCTGAGTGCCGCTTCCACTGTCGCCGACTGAAATGGTCTTGGATCAGCCATGCCGTCTGCTCCTAATAAGTTCTCGCCTTACGACTTCCCACATATCATTGAACTCCAGAAGGACAACGAGATCCTCAGCGGTTGCATCGTTCCCCTGGTGTTCATCCAAATACTTCACATATGCCTTGAGTCTTCGGTCGATATCGCGGAGGGAATCCGGATTCCGTGACCATGCTCGAAGCACTTCTTCCAGAGAAGGAGCCCACCAGGGTGCTGAAGCATAGGATGGAATACCTTGTCTTGGCTTAGATTCCGAAGTCTCTGCCCAGTCGCCTCCACCTTCGTCCGTGAACCCGGAATCTAGAAGTGATCGTATCCATTCTAGAAATACGCGAGGTGTGAGAAAATGTGCCAAGGCCCTCTGGTCACGTTCCGGTGAAATATTGACATCGCATTCCGCCTGCTCGACCCAGACGGACTGTATGTCTTCAATGCTCAGGCGAACAGCTACAAGTTGGGTAAATTGGTGTGGGGCAATTGGTGGAAGTCTGAGCATCTTCACTTCGGATTCACATACGACCATATCAGATGTGATTAGTCCAATTTCTAGTTTGATACCCGGAATGTCTGGCTTGAAAGGTACTGGATTTGTAAGAATCGGAACATTCTCAAGACACTCCAGCTTCGCCATCCAGGAGGCGGTGATAGCTTTCCGTGCATCCTCTATGAGATCTTCACGTTCATCACATGGTTCTATTGCAACCTCGTCGGGTTTTAGAATAGACCCATTCTCGACGAATTCACGCAGATGGCTATAGAACTTTTCATCAACATCCATTTCGGCTATTGCTTCTGTGTTGGCACCTCCCCACCCCCTTACGGTTGCATTAGCACTTCCAAACCATATCTTGGCTGAGCCGCTCATCTTTGCACAGATTAGTTTGGCGTGAAGTCCCCTAAGGAATGTCTCCGCTTCATCCGGTTTCGCCGTGTCTTCGTCATTACCCTCATCTTCAGGATCTGGCGCATCCATAAACAAGAGTTGCTCAAAGCCTGACGTAGGTTTCTGTTTTTGATCAAGCAGCTTAGCCAATTCAGCATGGCTCGATAAAAGCACCCTTTTCACTCCAGGCCTGCCCCACTTGCCAAGCTGTTGGATTGTGCTGCCGTCGATGAATGGACTGATAACTAGTAGTTCCTCAATGTCCTCAGGAGGCGTCGGCAGTCCAGCAATGCGACCATCATGCCGAAACTCAGCATAATGAACGGCGATGCCTTCTGGAGAAAACCATGTAAGATCTGCCAATTCACGGCGCACCACAACCGGAGTCAGCACCGTGAGCCTTGAAAGCTCTGTCAAAATTTCTCCCAAGTCCGCAATTCCAGAAACATTGGTGCCATTCTTACCGGACTGGCCGATAAGCAAAACTCCAATATCCCAGGAACAATCCCTGGTTAGATTCCGGCTCCCAATCCAAAACCTCCATTGAATAAGCTTCTGTTCAGAGTGTGTATACCTAATCAACGACACCTTTGGGTGCCAGGAACTGACCTTCTCGTCCTTCCTTATGTTGCGTATGAAACGGTCCATGATCCCCAAAACCGCAGGCTTTGTCCTGGGCATTGTCATGCGTCCGGCCTGCACGAGAAATTTAACTCGATTGCGGAGTCTCTCGTGGGCGGAGGCAAAATCTACTTTGCTCCCGGAACCCCGCTCATCATCCAATCCGGCCAATGCGAGCATTGTGGCAACGAGCACAACTAGATCGCTGGAGTAACTTGTCACGAGCGCCATATCGACCTCCCATCCAGCGTCGGGTCTGATGGCGTCGAGGTAGGAGAAGTTTTTTATCATGTTTCACCTTTAAGATCACGCAGCAATCTGAGTACTTTGGGCCATCGATAGTGGATGGCACTAGCATAGGATTGATCATTTGGACGCCATTCGGTTCGACGTTCTTTTCCCGACAGCCTTCTGCTCAACCTCGCTCGGCGGCCTTTGCGTTTCTCCTCAGCCTTCGCGTAGACATCCCATAGGACCATGAGATCTCTCGGATTTGCCAGCCAGGATAGAGTTTGGTTCAAAACATCATTCAGGTAGGGAGGCAGATCCGGGAGGTCCAAGTTAAGCTCAGCCAGGTTTAGCGCTTGCGCTTCGTCCCTCGACCTTACCAAGACCTCCGCAAGATAACTTCTGTGAATGTCTTCTGTTGGGATACCGTCTTCAACTTCTCTTAGAGTTTCTACGAGAGCCGCATAAACTGCACGCCCTACATCTGACAATGCAGCAGCCATTCGTGCCCGTTGGAGCGCAGCTCGGTCTGCCGGGTCTGCATATTGTGTTACTGCTTTATTCCATGGATACTGAGACTTCTCCGTTCCTAGTTCGTTAACATGCTCGGCCAGAAGTGACAAGAGGGATGGTTCATTCGCGTCTGAATGCTTCATTACTCCAAGCAGCTGATTCCTCATAAACATGCGTTCCTCGGGTGGCATTAAAAATGAAATTACATCATTTGGATTACTCCACTCGTTTGGTGCTTTAGGAACTCGGATAAAAAAGTCAGGAAGATCCTCTAGAGGGCTTCCATCGTCATCAAAAAGATTAACAATGGCATACCGCCTAGCCATAGCCGAGTGAAGCTGAGCCTTTGCCAGACACGTCCCGTCCGGGCGTCGTTTCAGGATACCCCATGTACCGAGAGCAGTCCAATACACAGAAGTCGGCGGCTGATCAGTCGGTTCTGGATAGCTGCGCCCGCCAATAGCCCCATCTAGATTACGAAGTCGTCCCGCTAGTTTCGTCTCAGCATTCAATACCTTTTGCCCAAGGTCTTTTCGTTCGCCATGTCTTAGGATATCTTGATACATCCAAGGGATGAACAGTAGGTAGCGCAAACGGGTATGACGAACAGAAGTCCCTGGAAAAAACCGATTAGCATAACCACTGTGTATTAGGAGGAATCCTATTTCATCACGAACACTCATTACGTCTTCGCGCAACTGCATTTCAGCACGGCTCAACGCATCCCGTGACAACAGAACCCATCCCACTTGAGGCATCATCCACAAACTCCCGGGCTATCGATAGGAATTTTTATTTTCACAATACTGAAGAATAATCCTAATGCAACCGGATTTCAACAGGGCAAAACACGAAAACCCTGATAATACCCGTGGAAAAACTGTACTTCCCATAATGCCTAAAAAAGGACCAGCCATTACAGCCAGCCCTTCCCCCCAACTACGCCAGGTCGAACATCTTCGCCAATCTTTGATAACATTGATTGTCAACCCTTACCACTGAATAATTCTTGGCAATTGAATTTCCCCGCTCCTGCATTATCTTTAACGCGTATTCATCAATGAAAGGATGGGCGAAACAGGTGATAATTCCATGGGAATGATATTGCTAACAGCACCTGCGTTTGGCCTTAGCTTTTCCGCAACATCCGCACTTGCGTCTTCCGTACTGGCGCTTATATTCCTGAATACGTTTTCCCCGCGTGCAGGGGTGATTTAAGAGGAAATACTCCTTCTGCTCCTCTGATAATGGTAGCGCGTCAAGATATGTGAGGAACTTCTGGCGACGAGGTGCATTCTTGTATTCCTTGTTGAACTTGCGTTCGAGCTCTATAGCAATTTCATCGGGCAGCGACGAGGCTTTGCTGCGGAATTTACTGCCAAGCTTGCATGTCCACTTACTGCTTTTGCCTCTCTTGATATATGCCTTCAGTTTTGGGAAGTCGCTGTTCCCTTGCACATCCACCAGCAACGGTGCATCTTCGTATCTGAATGGCCATACGGTGGATTTCCAACGGATTTCCAACCTCACGGATTTCTTATGCACTTTGACTGGTGGCGTCAGCAATACAAGCCGCGTGCCGTTCGGTCCGCCCTGTGCAAACGCCAGTCTTGCGCCTTCAGGAACGTGTTCCTTGCCAGGGTGCAGCAAATTCTTCTCGTGGCAGCCCGTGCAGCCAAAGCTCCCCACCTCCCAATACGGGTCTTCACGCCGATCATCCTTGCCCCTCGGCTTCCGCAGGCAGACAATGAATACCGGATTTTTCATTCTAGTTATTCCTCTCAATCAGCTTGGGGTTCTGTCTTATAAACCACGAATAGAACCGGTCAGCATCCTTCAGTTCCGGCAGTCGAGCGCTCCTCTGCAAATAGCCGTCCTTCACAGTCGAACCTCCCCATTTTTCCAGAAGATCCCGCCGCACCCTATACGCCAAGTCGCGAAACTCCCCTATGGGCAGACATTTTTCTAGTCGTCCTGAAACACCCGTATGGGCGCGAACCACGATGTCTTCAGCATCAGCCTCCAATACCCGGCGTGTATGAGCGTTGATGTCGGACTGGCTTGCAGGAACCCGGACTGCCGGCAGAATTTTTTCGATCACGTAAAGGCCGATGATGGCATACACCAGGTGTCTGGAATCTCTTACATCCTTCAGTCCCGCGTAGAACACCAGCAGATCGTCCGGCCCAACCTTGCCTGCAATTTGTTTTGCACGCTGCCCATGGTCGCCGTAGGTCAGGTGGTCAAAGTCAGGATCAAGATGCATGTGCTGCCACGCCAGCAGGGGTGGCAGTTTCCAATCAAAGTCGCCCAGTGCCTTCGCCACCATGAGAAAAGGCTTCTCCATGCCTTCCAGCAGCGGTTCAGTCTCTGGAATAGCCACGTACACGAACTTCCCAGTTCGGGCATCCACAGGTCCGTTCCAGTGTCCGCCTCCTGAACTCTGATCCGCTCCCACTCGCACCAGCAGCCCTTTCATACCCATCCCTTAGTGTATTTCGCATAGTTATATTCGTCGATCACCTTCAGCATCGTGCTGCCTTTCGGCACGCGGATTCCGGTGCTGAGTTCCTCGGCCATTTCCCTGGAGATATCCATGAACTGGAGATATTTGCCGTCGGGGTCGACGGAATAATGGCACTGGTAGCCTCTTGCGATCTTATCGTCCCAGAGAGGAAAGAATCCTGGCGCAAGAAGATGCAGCGCCTTGGCGACAGAGACCGGACTCTGCCTTCCCTTTAAATCCCCATCCACGATCTTAAGACCATCAAGGAATGCCGCGAAAAGACATCTTATGGCCTCTTTGTCCTTGTCTGAAAAGTCCAAAATATCACGTTTTCTGAAGTTCGAAAGGATGACCAGATTCCCCCTTATGACATTCTCAAGTTCATAAAAATCGAACAGTCCATATCTGTAGAATGCGTTGTTCCATACTAGGAGAAGAACTCCGAGAGCATCAGCCATGTCGGCAGGCTTGCCCCATGAATGGTCCACGAGAAAAGTAGAGACCTTGTAAATGGCATCGCGTTTTTCGTGCGCCCGGAATGCGTCGGAACCCGCCTGAATAGTCTCCGGATCGACTTTGTATTTTGTTTGCATTACAATAACTCCTTACTCTGGAATTTTACTATCCGGCCTGCCGACATTATTGTATGTGACAATGTTACCCTATCAACAAGATAATGATATATGAGATGACATTCAAGTTTGAAACCGCTGTCTACGGAAGCAGCTGTTTCAAGGTCTCGTCGTCGAATCCGAGGCTCTCGGCCTCCTTCCTGTTCGCATTGATGAAATTGAAGAGCCGTTCTCTCGATTCCGGATGCGTGGATTCCTCGAACCTCGGAACCTTGTCGACCCAGGATTGTATTATCCACCAGACTATCGAACCGGCTACGAGATAATCGTTGAAGAGGCTTACGGAAACCACCGAGGACGCGAAGAGATCCGCCTGCCGCTCGTTGTTCCTGGAAACCTGCGGCGCTAAAGGAGGTGTCGTCTTGGTGTGGAAAAGGGCGACGTGCCCGAGCTCGTGCGAGATTATGTTGAGAAGCATCGCCGCGGTGAACGACTTGCAGCTCTTCAGCGCGATGTCATCCACGGAGTCGAGGTCTATTTTTAATTTGCCTGCGATGTCGGTGAAATCCTTTTCGGTGAAGAAGCCCTCGTTTGAAACTATTCTGCCGCCTATCTCTCGGATGCCGGTGAGCAGCGTCTTCCTGCCATGATCGAGCGCCAGACACAGGCCGGCGAGGCTTGCCGCAGTGACAAGTCCCTTGAAAATGATAATGACGGATTTCTTATCGTCGGCTCCGATGGCTATGCCCATCCTTTCGAGATCTCTGGCCTTTTCCGCCGCAAACGCGTTCACCAGGTTAGACAGCGCCGTCTCGTCGTCATAGATGAATGCCGTCCTGGAAACTCTGTCCATATAGGAGGAATTCTGCTGTATGTAGGGGGAGTTGAACGCAAATGCCGCGATCTGGGATATCTCGTACCTGCTCATGAGGCATCTGAGATTGGAAGTCTTTTTCCCGAAGAGGAAGTTCAATGTCTGGTCGGGAACTGGCAGCGAATCCAATGCAAGCATCTTGAAACTGGCCGTCCTGTTCAGCCTGTCGGCTTGTGTGGATGCGGTGACTCCGGTCACGGTTCCATCATCGGGGCGGCATATCTCAAGTCCGGTCTCGGGAGGCGGCTTGGTGTCGCCCGCAAGCCAGCACCATTTCCTGCCGTTTGTGACACCTATTGAAGATCTGTATCTGCATATGGCCCATCCGTGAGGCGCATCTTTCAGAAATGAGGAAAGCTGTATGGCGCGGTTGAGGACGATGTATGTCTCGGAAATGCGGTCGCATCTTCTGATGACCACGGCTCCGACAGCGCCGCCTGCGGAAGTGTCATCCTCCGGAAGAAAGCCTTTCGGGAAAGCCTCCCTTACCGCCCTTGCGACCATCTTGAAGCATAACTGCGAGCCGCCTCCGAGGGAAACATCGACATTGCTGTTCACAGGCAGTTCCGCCGGGGCATTTCCTATTTTCACCCCTTCGAGAAATGTCCCATTTGTGGAATTGAGATCCTTCATAGCCGCCCTTCCGTCGTCCACGCTGATTCGGCAGTGCTTGCCGCTTATGCGTTCGTTCCTTCTCTGAAGCTCCTCCTGGGTCCATTCCGTTCCCGGATCAGGCAGGTTCCGCACCGTTATGTCGCAGTCCTTCCTGCGCCCCAGCACGGCCTCGCCGGAACAGACGATTATCTTCATGCCATTCTTGTCGCGCAGGACAATCCTGCCCGTGGCGGCGGGCGGTGGCGGAATTCTGATATGCGAATGTCCGTCCTCCGGTGCCGAGGACTCGAAAAGATCGAGGGCAGTCCAGAGCAGCGGGGTATTCTTCAGCTTCTCGAGTATCTCATTCGGTGAGGCGGAAGTTTTTTTGAGATTTTCAAGAAAGGAGATTCTGGGATCGCCTGCCTTTCCCTCCTGGACGATGTTGCCGATATTGATGGTGAGATTCTCGAGGATCTTGTCCTTGCTCTCGCCTCCCGGATGGATGTCGATCTGGAACTGCTGGAAATACCAGTGCTCCCTGTCATCGGACAGATAGTTGAAATACATGTCCACCGACTGGTTTATTCCTATGTTCTCTCCGGGGGTGTAGTTGATGTTCTTCGGGATCTGCCTCCTTATGCTGTTGAAGGGGAACCTTTCCTCCCTGAGACTGTCATTCCCGGGGAATCTGAAAAGCATCCTGAAGCTGGACGCCTTTTGCGCGGCATCCGTGAGCGGTGTTATCCTGAACTGGATGGACGATGCGATATTGCTGAAGAAGATCGAGGCACCCTGGTTCCATTCGATCCTGAAATCACAGCAGTCGGAACAGGGTACGTCTTCGGAAGGTGACACGTTTTCAAGACGTTTCTTCTCCGGCAACATGTCAGGAATGCGGATGTCAATCTTCGTCTTCCCCAGCAGGGCGTGGCTCTCGGATTCTTCATGGCTGGTGGCGGGGGAAACCGATAAGGCTCCATTGTCTTCATGGACAGCTCTACCGGAATCCACGGCCTTCATTCCGCAGTTGCCGCAGAACTCCTCTCCTGTCAGAATCTCTTCACCACACCTGGAGCATTTCATAGTCATTGATCCCTCGTTGTTACAAACTGAAAATAATACAGATTCGAACAAATAAAAGTGCCTTTTCAAATTAACCATATCGCATAATTAAGATAATTACAAATAACTTAAGATAACAAAATATTAAATAAAAAGTAGAAAAAACATTTGACAATGAATTTTATTGTTGTATTATTATCTTTAAACACAGGGGGATTCATCTATGGAAAAGCCCTTTCTTACACTGGAGGAGGTTGCCGAATATCTGAACGTCGACTACCAGCTCGTATACAAGCTGGTTAGGACGGGCCAGCTTCCCGCCGTCAAAATCGGGCGCATCTTCAGGATAAGGCCTACGGAACTCGAGGCCTATCTTGCGGAAAACACTCTTTCGCCTATCAAAAGCCTGAAAAAGAAATGTTCCGTCTGCGAAAAAGAATACAACTCAAACCTGATGCTTAAATACGTATGCGCATTCAAGGGCTGTTCAGAGCCCGTGTGCGTTGACTGCAGGGAACGAAAGAAGAAAAAGTTCTGTCAGGAACATAGTGACAAGAAGTGATGGTATAATTTTAGAAAGTATTTATGAAATGCCCGAAATGCAACAGTGAACTGCCCGACAAGGCGAAGTTCTGCTTGGAGTGTGGCTCAAACATTTCCTCTGTCTCGAAGAACAGCGGAGTGGAAAAGGACGTCTCCCTGAGCGGCCTCAGGACTTTGTCTGGTCCCGCCGCTTTTCCGTCTCCCAAGCCTGGCGACGTGTCCATTGGTGACATCCGCACTGTCGGTGGTATCAAGCCCGGCGACGGCTCAACTGTCATAAAAATTATCAAGGACAGGTATGAGCTCCACGAGGAAATAGGCCGTGGTGGCTTCGCGGTAGTATACAAAGGCAGGGACATAAAACTCGACCGCACTATAGCCGTCAAAGTCCTGTCCCCCCAGAATCAGTCCGGTGGAGACAGCAGCGCCATTGAACGCTTCCATCGGGAATCTTCGATAATAGCCTCACTCAACCATAGGAACATATTGACAGTATTTGACTGCGACAAGGACGATGATGCCGGATTCTTCATCGTCATGGAATATATAGATGGCGGAACACTGCGCGATTATCTTAAAGAAAAGGTCAAGCTGGAAATCGCGGAAGCCGCATCGCTTATGAAAGGAATATGCAGAGGCATGTCTTATGCTCACAGGAAGAACCTTGTCCATCGCGACCTCAAGCCTGCCAACATAATGCTCGGCCACGATGGAGATGAGCTTGTCCCTAAGATTGTGGACTTTGGTCTGGCCCGCTCGGGGTCAAGCTCGGAGCTGTCGCAATCCGGTTACGGCATGGGAACACCCTACTACATGCCCCCTGAGCAGAGGCGCGATGCGAAGAGCGTCAACCATACCGCCGACATCTACGCCATCGGGAAGATATTCTATGAGCTCCTGACCGGGGAAATCCCAGATAATGTTGACACGGAAAAGCTCCCTCCCGACTGCCATGGGCTTGGCAGGATAATAACAAGATGCGTCAAGTCAAAGCCCGAAGAGCGCTACTTCAGCGTTGACGAGCTTATGGCTGAAATAGAAAAGGCCACATCTTCCAGCAGGATTGAAAGTTCGACCGAAACAAAGATAACAGTTGACGGGACCAAGGTCTGCCCGCAGTGCAACACTTACAACAACCCGGGAACCAAGTTCTGTGTGAAGTGCGGGACAGGGCTTACCCGCCCGTGTCCAGAATGCGAAGCAGAAAGTTCGATCCACGACATTCACTGCCCTTCCTGTGGCACTGATATCGAAGCTTTTCTTACGGCCACATCGGTTCTCAATAAGATGGTGCTCTATAACAATGAGAAGAAATGGAGCCGTGTCGTAAAGGAAGCAGCTCTTCTTTCAGCAGCAATGAGTTTTCCAAAGGAGAAAGGGAAGAAACTTATATCAACCGTCAGGGAGCTTGAGTCCACTGCTAAAGGCAAAATTGAAAAAGAAGGAAAGCTGAGGGAACGGATCCAGTCCGAGCTTGACAAGAAAAACTATGCACCTGCGCTGAAAATGGCAAAGGAACTCCTGGACGACAATCCGGAAGAGATTGAATATAAGGAACTCGTTGGAGAAATATTCCAGGCGTATATCAAAAAGAAGAAAATGAATGCGAAGGATCTATCCGAGAACAAGGAATATGCGAAGGCTCTTGCAATCTTGGAGGAAATCCTGATCGAGAATTCTGCTGATGAAGAATGTATCCAGCTCAAAAAGGAGATTACTGCAAATATCGCGGAAATTTCCCGCCTCAGGAGAAAGAGGACACTTCGTAATACGGCCATCGGGATGGCAATGGTTGTCGTAATCGTAATACTGGCCTTTGCCGCCAACAAATATTCGCATTACAGGACGTACAAGTCGAACTTCGGCCGGGCGCAGTCGGCTTTTGCCGCTAAGGATTTCGGGACAGCGGTCAAGCTCTGCGAGGAGGCTCTCAAGGTGACTGGCTACGCTAATGATGCCACCGCAAAAAAGTTTGGTGAGGAAGCCCGGGTGTCTCTCGAACGGAAGAATAAGTTCGACAATGCAATGTCCGAGGGGAAGAAGCATGTCGAGGAAAAAGACTGGATTGCCGCAGAGAAGGCTTTCGCAAGTGCCATCGCCATTCCGGGATACGAAAACGACGGCGAAGTCTGCGAGAGGCTGAAAAAATGCAAAGATTATTTTGCGGAAATAAGAAAGAGAAACAAAGTGTTATTCGACAAGGCAGTTTCAGATGGAACAAAGGCATTGTCGGCAAAGGACTATGCCAAGGCATTGAACATCTTCGAAGCTGCACTGAAAATTCCCGGATACGAGAACAACGAGACCGTGATCACGCAGAAAAAATATGCAACATGTATGACTGAGGGGAAAAAAGCTCTTGACAGTAAAGACTGGGCTACCGCAGAGAAGGTTTTTAGTGCTGCTCTTGCTGTTCCCGGCTATGTCGATAACAAAGAGGCTCTACACTATATCAAGGCGGCACAGGAAGGCCTTGAAATCCAGAGAAAACAAAGCGAAACAGCTTGGAATGAAACCAAGACGAAAGTGAACAATTTACTTTCCGATATGAAGAATAATTCTATAAACATTGCCATACGAATTGAATCAGCAGATTCCGCGCTGGCTCTTCTCCAAAAGATGTCTGAATTATCTGATATTCCATATCTATCAGACACGTCAATAAATGAAATAACACAATTGAAATCGGAAATTGTTTCCCTGCAATCCAAATTTCCTAGGATACCTTCCGGATTCGTGATGGTTAAAGAGCCTGCCTCGGATACTGGTGGCTATGCTCAGGAAATCCGTCACAAAGAAACCGGCATCAAAATGGTCTATGTCGCGCCGGGCGAATTCATGATGGGCTCGCCGACATCAGAAGAAGGCAGAAATAATGACGAGCCCCAGCACAAGGTCAAACTGACAAAGGGCTACTACATAGGGAAATATGAGATGACACAGGGGCAGTGGGAGAAGGTTATGAAGGCGAATCCATCGTTTTACAAGGATATCGGAAAGGGCGCGCCTGTTGAAAAGGTGTCATGGAATGACTGCCAATCATTCTGCAAGAAGCTAGGTTCCGGATTCAGGTTACCAACGGAAGCAGAATGGGAATATGCAGCCCGTGGCGGAAACAGAAGCAAAGGATTCATCTACAGCGGAAGCAATAATCTTGACGAAGTGGGATGGTATAATAAAAACAGCGACAGCACAACCCACGAAGTTGGCAAGAAGAAGGCAAACGAGCTTGGGATATACGATATGAGTGGAAATGTTAGTGAATGGTGTGAGGACTGGTTTGGAGATTATCCCCAAACGCTTGAAGAAGATCCACAGGGAGCGAAATCTGGCTCGAAACGCGTCGTGCGTGGAGGCTATGGGCGTATTGTTGACTGTTGCCACCGGGTGGCGTACCGTAGCAGTCCTCTAATGCCATCGGATTGGAACATTGACCTCGGTTTCCGGCTTGCGTTGACTGTAGATCCGTAGTGAGTCTGGGCAAGTTAAGGAATTAGGAGCAAAGTAAGAGAAAATGGTTATAAAAATAAAGGTTCTGACATTGTTTTGCGACATTCGCCCCGTGACATATAAGGAATTGCTAATAGATGACAAGAAATAGACTATAGGGTTGTTTTATGAAAGAAGTTTATTACGGATTTTCAGATCAAGTTTTAACGGATTCAGGTGGAAAAATGCACATCCGTTTTGACTCTGTTTCAGAGGATGACATTAATAATGCATCTTCAATCGATAAAATCATCGAAAAGGATTCCATTATCATAGATATAACCGTAGAGAAAGAGAAGATTCACGAATATATACTTGATTTGCCCAAACGGAAAAGAATTGAGAACAGATGGTTTAAGATATCACGTAACGGTGATGATTTAAATGCAATCTTTCATAACTGCAATCGCGCTCAAAATATACCCGAGAATATAAAAATTTGCAATCCGAGATATTTAGCACCAACGGAGGACATTTTTAAGAAGATATTGAAAATCTTCAAATGTCCTGATCAAAAGACGATTCCCAAAGCTTTAGAAAATGAAATCAGTATCACATCTGACCCAGCTTGTGTAAAATGCGTGAATGTTGGTCAGGGCAATTGCAATATTATTCTTAATGAAGAAGGGTGTCCGTTATACTATTATGATTTTGGATGCCGCATAGGACGCGATGCTAAGTCTTATCCAATCAATGATGATTTCTGCTTCCCCTCAACAGCATTTGTTGTTCTATCCCACTGGCATCTTGATCACTTCATTAACTTTAAGAAACATCCAGATGTTTTGAAGTTAAAATGGATTGTTCCTCCCCTCGGACAGTATTCCATCGGGAAAACTCACCTGGAATTGATATATAACCTAATGGAGAATAACAATTTGTTTTTATTGGACAATCAAAGGCAACGTTTAAATACAAAGCATTTTGAGATATTAAGTTTAAAAAAATGGGGTACGAATAAAAACAACTCCGGACTGGTTATGTTTATTAAGTTACCTCATGAGGGGAGTTTCAACGTATTGTTACCCGGGGATGCGTCATACAAACATATTCCATTGGGTTTTAATTTAAATGGACTTGTAGCTTCTCATCATGGCGGCAGAACCTGTAAAAATGACAAATTCCCGTCTGCTTGCCCAACTCGTAATATAATTGCATATTCGTATGGTAAGGATAATATCTATAAACACCCAATACAAAAAGTTGTCGAAAACCTTGAAAATGCCGGATGGAGAAATAGATATGACACTTTAGTTAATGGTGATATTTATATCCCACAGGGAACTAACGCTGAGAAAAACCATAAAGTCATAAAGGTTTATAAGCAAATTTAATTATGTCGAAGTGAGGGTTGGCGTTCTGATAATAACATATAATAAAAAGGATTCATTATGAGAAAAAAATTGCTTTGCGGCTCGATTGCATCGGTTATCCTATTCATGTTTTTCCCTGTCTTCCAACAGCTAAATGTTTCCGCCGACGATAAGACGGACTCCAAGCTCGACAATCTCTACAACGAGAAAAAGGACAAGGAGGAACAGCAGAAGCTCGACCTGATGATAAAGAAGCTGTACGGGGAGGACAAGCCTGCGGCGGAAAAGCCGAAGAAGGATTCCGCGCAACTGAAAAAGGAGTCGGCCGCCAGGGAATACTATCCCTCGGAAGTGTTCAAGCTGACCAGGGAAAGCGTCGTGATCGTGGTCAATCCGCAGGGGTGGGGCAGCGGATTCGGCATCCGCGGCAACGGCTATATCATAACGAACAAGCATGTGGTGTGCGATGAGACCGGCGCTCCTTTCAGCAAGATAGCGGTCACGCATCCCGATTGGAACCGTGATATCCGGATGGCGAAGATAATCCAGATTTCAAAAGACAAGGATCTCGCCCTGATAAAGATAGAGAAGAACCTGCCCAGGACCCTTCAACTCGGCCAGACAAAAACTCTCCTTGTCGGAGACAAGGTCTTCGCTCTCGGGAATCCGGGATCCGGAGCGCCGGATGCCGTCGGTCCGATGCTGACGCTCACATTCACGGAGGGGATAGTGAGCGGCAAGGACAGACTGTGCCTCGGTAACAATTGTCTTCAGACGACCGCCACGATAAATCCCGGCAACAGCGGAGGGCCGCTCCTCGACGAGAACGCATTTGTCGTGGGTGTGAACACGTTCGGTCTGACAGGTCTGGAAAACACCTTTCTCGCAATTACCGTCGAGGAGATAAAAAACGAATTCAAGAAATATACTATGAGTGACGAATGAGGAAGCTGAATTGGAGTTCTGAGTCCCTTTAGGAAGTATTTATGAAATGCCCGAAATGCAGTAAAGAAATACCGGACGGATCGAAGTTCTGCCTGGAATGCGGCTCTAATATTTTCGCCATATCGGGCGCAAGCTCCTTAGAAAACAAGGGAGATGTCTCCTTGAGCGGGCTGAAGACCGTGTCGGGGCTATCCTCTGCTCCGCCTCCTGACCCTGGCGACGTGTCCATCGGGGACATCCGCACCGTAGACGGGATCAAGTCAGGCGAAGGTAGTATCGTCATAAAAGTCATTAAGGACAGATACGAGCTTTGCGAGGAGATCGGGCACGGCGGCTTCGCGGTTGTCTACAAAGGCAGAGACATCAAGCTTGACCGGACCATAGCTGTCAAGGTTCTCTCGCCGCAAAATCAGGTTGGCGGCGATGCAAGTGCCGTCGAGCGCTTCCAGCGCGAATCTTCGATCATCGCGTCACTCAACCATAGGAACATCCTCACGGTCTTCGACTGCGACAAGGACGATGAAGCAGGCTTCTTCATCGTGATGGAATACATTGATGGTGGTACGCTACGGGAATATCTCAAAGAGAAAATCAAACTCGGGATCGACGAGGCATCTTTACTCATAAAGGGCATATGCAGAGGCATGTCCTATGCGCATCGCAAAAACCTCGTCCACCGTGATCTCAAGCCAGCCAATGTAATGCTCGCCCTTGATGGAGATGAAATAGTGCCAAAGATAGTGGACTTCGGGCTGGCAAGGTCTGGTGGCGGATCGGAGATTTCGATCTCGGGTTATGGAATGGGGACGCCATACTATATGCCTCCAGAACAACGAAGGGATGCGAAGTCTGTGAACCACACCGCGGACATCTACGCCATCGGGAAGATATTCTATGAGTTGCTGACCGGGGAAATACCGGATAATATTGACACTGAAAAACTCCCTCCAGAATGCCATGGGCTTGCCAGGATAATAACAAGATGCGTCAAGTCAAAACCAGAAGAGCGCTACTTCAGTGTTGATGAGCTTATGGCTGAAATCGAAAAAGCTACATCTTCCAGCAGGATTGAAAGTTTGACAGAAACAAAGATATCCATTGACGGTAGCAACGTCTGTCCTCAGTGCAGCACGTATAACAGCCCCGGAACCAAGTTCTGCGAGAAATGCGGTGCAGGACTAACAAGGATATGTCCTGAGTGCGGGGCTGAAAGCTCAATCCACAGCAAGCACTGTCCTTCCTGCGGAACGGACATCGAGGTTTTTCTTACGGTCACATCGGCACTTGAAAAGATGGAGCGTTACTCAGCCGATAAGAAATGGAGCCGTGTCGTAAAGGAAGCAACTCTTCTTCCAGCAGCAATGAGTTTTCCAAAGGAGAAGGGAAAGAACCTTATCTCAGACGTGAGGGAGCTTGAGTCCACTGCTAAAGGCAAAATTGAAAAAGAAGGAAAACTAAGGGCGCAGATCCAGTCCGAGCTTGACAAGAAAAACTATGCCCCTGCGCTGAAGATGGCAAAGGAACTCCTAGAGGACAATCCGGATGAGATTGAATATAAGGAACTCATCGGAGAAATATCCCAAGCATACCTCGAACAGAAGAAAATGAATGCGAAGGAACTATTCGATAAGATGGAATACGAAAAGGCATTCAGCATTGTAAGGGAAGTACTGAAGGATCAACCTGGAGACGAAGAATGTGTCCAACTTAAGGATCAGATCACTAAAAAAATAACAGAGATTTCCAGTCTCAGAAAAATGAGAAAATTTCGTGCGACGGCTATAGGTGTGGCAATAGTTGTCGTAATAATCATAGGGATATTTGCCATTATAAAATACTCGTGTTACAGAACTTACAATTCTAACTTTAGTCAGGCGCATACTGCCTTTGCCGCGAAAGACTTTGGCACGGCTGTGAAGTTCTGTGAGGAGGCACTCAAGGTTAAAGGTTACAAGAATGATGCCATCGCAAAAAAGTTTCTGGAAGAAGCCCTGCGAATAACTCAGTTCGACAGTCTCATAGGCCAGGGGAAAAAATATATTGACGAGGAAAACTGGGTTGGTGCGGAAAAGGCATTTGCTTCAGCCATCTCCATCCCAGGATATGAAAACGACGGCGAAGCCCGCGACAATCTGAAGAAGTGCAGAGATATTGTCGCGGAATTTCGCATTAAGAACAAGGTGGAATATGAAAAGTCAGTTTCAGAAGGGGCAAAGGCTTTGTCGGAAAAGAATTATGAGAAGGCCTTGAACCTCTTTGAAGCTACCCTGAAAGTTCCGGGATACGAAAATGACAACACAGCTATCTCCAGTTTGAAGTCCGCACAGGAAGGTTTGGAAATGCAGAGAAAGCAAAGCGAAGTAGTCTGGAATGAGACCAAGACGAAAGTGAATGGACTGCTTTCCAATGTCAAAAATGATTCTCAAGATATTGCAAAACGAATTGAATCGGCGGATTCCGCGCTGGCCCTCCTTGAGAATATGTCCTCCTTGCTGCCCTCTCTGTCCCCGGTATCTTCCTCCGAAATCGCCGCTCTCAAATCTGAAATTACTTCCCTGCAATCCAAGCTTCCTAGGATACCTTCCGGTTTTGAGATGGTAAAAGGTACTGACGCGGATACAGACGGCTGGGCTTCCGAGATCCGCCACACAGCCTCCGGCATCGAGATGGTCTATGTCGCTCCGGGCACATTCATGATGGGATCGCCAGCGTCGGAAGTAGGCAGGAGAGATGAGGAGACCCAGCATAAGGTTACGCTGACCAAGGGCTACTATATCGGCAAATACGAGGTGACGCAGGGGCAATGGGAAAAAGTGATGGGGGATAACCCGAGCTCCCGCAGAGGCATCAATTTGCCTGTCGTCTCTGTCAGCTGGGACGACTGCCAATCGTTCTGCAAGAAGCTTGGCTCCGGGTTCAGGCTGCCGACGGAGGCGGAATGGGAATATGCGGCCCGTGGCGGAAACAGAAGCAAAGGATTCATCTACAGTGGAAGTAATAATCTTGACGAGGTGGGATGGTATTGGTCGAACAACAATGAGGGGAAGGATCTTAACGAAGGTGGATTGTTCATGAACATCGGGGTTAAGTTTCACGAAATAGGTCAGAAGAAGCCGAACGAGATTGGAATTTATGATATGAGCGGAAGTGTATGGGAGTGGTGCCAAGACTGGTATGGGCGGGAATATCCTTCAGGTAGTCTTACTGATCCAATGGGGCCTAAAACAGGTTGGGACAATCGAAGGGTACAGCGCGGTGGCAGTTGGACTGAAAACGTCATGACATGCCGGGTGTCGAATCGTGCCTACTCCAGTCCATGGAAGAAGGACAGCACCCACACCGACTTCGGGGTCCGAGTAGTGTTCACGCCTCCAGTTAAGTGAAGAAAATTCCGTTCCACTTTCTTGAGTTGAGAGTTCGCCGGACGGAGAGTCGGGTGCATGGAGTTGATAAACTGTAGGCCGCCCGGAGCCAGACTGTCGAAATAGTCATGAAAATAAAGATCTTGACGTTGCAAAACAATGAGAGATTTCAAGGATTCTATGGGGAGAGATGTTCGGAAGGTGGGGAAATCGGATGATTTAGGTGTGAAAAAATATACTAGGGGCAAAATCGGTAAAAATATGAGTGCAAAAAAGAAAATTCTACCAAAAGAACATTGGCATAATCTTACCCACTTTCATGATGTATACCCTATCCCAGACGGTCTTAAAAGCCCTGAGACAGTTCTGGGCTACTACTGGGCAAATCAATTTACTTTTGTGGGTGGGAGTAATAATGGTGTCCTGGATACATAGGCGAGATAAAGATTGTGGAAGAATAAAAATAACACAAGGATTTGAATAATCATAAAATGGAGATCTTTATATGGATACTATTGATTTTCTGAATGGTTTTGAATTACCTTTTAATATGGAAAAAGGTTCTTTTGAAAAAAGAATATGCTCATGCAAAGACATTCTGATACAACAAATATCAGGGCTTGAAAAGGATCTATGGGACATTGATAAAACCTACCATGTAAAAATAATTGAAAATCGTTTTAATGCAATCCTTGATTCCTTCAAGTTGGTCATCGCAGGAAAATATTCATCTGCCTATGACTGTTTTAATAATATGATGAATACCAATTCTTCATATGAGAAACTATGCACAAATAATCCATGTAATCCTTTAATCGGAAGACTATTCTATCGTATTAGAGTAATAGATAATCCTCTTGTTCTATTAAATAAAATAGACATGTTTCATATACCTTTCGAATATCGTCATAAAGTTAAAAGACAAAGATATAGTTTACTAGGCCTTCCATGTTTATATCTTGGCGGGTCTATATACATATCATGGCTTGAGATGGAGAAGCCTTCATTTCACAATATTACATATGTTAAATTTGAAAATATTCAAGCTAAATTGAAAATTATTGATCTTGGGTATCGTCCATTTTTAGTAGCAGCATTTGCAAATGAATGCGAGGCAAATAACAACGTTGATGACACAAAGAGAATATTTGTCTCAGATTATATTGAGTGGCTGCCATTGCGGGTGGCATGTAGTCTATTTAAACAACATGGAGATTCACCTTTTATCGAAGAATATGTTATCCCTCAATTATTATTAATGTGGATCAAGGAAAATCCAGCTACTAATATTGATGGAGTAAGATATTTTTCCACAAGAGAAATCAAACCTTTTAATAATCCACATTTTACATGTAATTATGTTTTCCCTCCAAAAGATGTTAAAGAAAAAGGGATTTGTGATTCATTAAATAGTAATTGGAAAATGTGTGAGCCTGTATCTTTTCAACTGGTTTCATCCTCAGGAATACCTTTAGGTTCTACCGAAGGGAGAATTCCAAGAGAAGAAATTGAGTTAGTAAATGGGATAAAATGGCAATATTCCGTTACTGTATTCGGCAATATGGAAGCTATTATTTCTCTATATCCTATGGGGAAATGCATTCCTTGATATTTAATTACTGATTATTTCATCAATGACAATAAAACATACTCTCCATCACTCATCCATCCGCCCTTTCATTCGAAGAAAGACCAAGGATTTTCTTCAATTCGTCCTTCCAGTGGCCAGGAACGTAAAATTTGACATGGACGGAGTGAATAAAGGGGAAATATTTCCAAGGATTTGTAAAATAAGAAAGGCGCCGAGAGCCGGCGCCTTATTGAAGAGGGAGTGTGTGGCTTTTACTTTAAACTATGCCTTAACCTTTTCAAGCGAATATTTACTGATTGCCGATACTCTTCACGCCGCCTCGGGCTCGTTGTCGTTCATTGAATAGTAATACGCTTCCTTCTCCCTGATGCAGCGGATGTCCTTCTCCCACGGAGATTCAGCCGTAATATCTTCCAGTATCGTGTCACCCATGAACCTTCTTATTCGGTTACCGAGCTCCTTCTTCAACTGAGTTATGCGTGGAGGACTGAGTCCGAGCTCCTTGGCAAACGTGTTCGACTGTCTGCCCTCTGCGATGTTCTTGACAAGCAGTTGTTCCCTGCGGTTCAGCGTGGCATTGAAGTCGTCCCAGTCAATCTTCCTCAGCGCCTCCGCCGATGGATCCTCCCGGCGCTCCCCGATGAAGTCATGCAGACTGAGGCACTCGTGCATTTTGTTGTCGGACACAGGCGCGTCGAGCGATATTATCCTGTCCCCAGACATTCCCGCCTTGGCAAGTGGCGACATCGCGTCAGTTGCCGATGATGTCCACGAGCGACGGCCGGTCTTGCAGCGCTGAATTGCAAAATATGCGACGCTCTTTGCCGGAACCTTCTTGCCGGCTTTTTCGGCGGAGTCGAGCATCTTTGCGGCCTCGTGAATACAATCTTGGATCAGTTCGCTGAAGTCCTCGCAACGCGTGGTCTTGACGGCCTTAGGGATGGTTCCCTGGATGATGGGCACGATCTTCTCTAGTAGCGTTCTACCTGTTCTTGGGGTCATAGGTCACCTGGCCTTTCGTTGGTTGTTATGGTGACCTCTGAGAGCTAAAGCACCCCTCGGTCACCTTTATTAAGGCAGCCGTGAGGCTGGTAAGACGTAATTTCCCTTACAAGTATTATAACATAAATAATACATTAATTAAGCTATAAGTATAGGCACAGAGGCAGGGGGACGTACCGATAAGCTGAAGGTGCCGGAGAAAAAGGTTCTCTGTGTTAATCGCCTCTAGCGAGGGTCTTCTCCCCTTGAATAACGCATCCGCAGTTCAACTGCACGGAGATCCGTGTAGTTGCGAAGGATGGAAAGATCCGCTCTATGATGTGCCTTGATATTAGGCAGGTACACGTATGGCTCGGTGGTCTCACTTTCAGCATGATGAAACCGGAGGTGGTGACCCATCAAAATACCAGCTTGTGTTTTTAAGATGACGATGTACATTACCAAAACACACGAAATACGAAAACTACGAAACTGGAGTGACGCAACTGCTTCATTTCCACGGACATATGTCCGACGAAAACTATCCTTCCCTTCAAATCATCGGGACTGGTGCGAAACCTGGCGGCGGCATTCGGTCGCCAGCCTTCGACGAAGACAATGATCCAGCACAGTAAAACTTTGCGGAGGTGAAGCATGTCGGAACTATCGTCAAATGAAGGGATTGCGGAGATAATGGGGTCTTTAAGGCGGGAGGCGCACGAGGTTGCCTTCGGCATACCAGACAGCAAGAATATTCTGAATGGAATACTTTGCTTCTGCGAGAACGAAAAAAATGCGAGGTGGCTCAACCTTGCCCCCATAAAAAATTATCTGGCCCGGGCTCGGACGGAAAAGGCATTGGGCTATCTGCGAAGGATTGCTGGCGCAGAGAAGGAGGATTTGAACTTATGATCAAAGACCCATTTCCCGACCGGCTTTTGCCGCACCATTACCCAACAATAGACGATCCCGCTCTGCCTAGGCCAAAGCTCTCGCCAGATCTTGAAAAATACTTTTATGGAGAGCAAGACAGGACAAACCTGAATTCGCTACCCTGGTATGCTGAGAGGGCCTTACGGGAATTGCTTCCACCTGAGGACCAGCTTAGCTATGCGATAAAGCTCAGGAAGAAGGCCGCTGTCGCAGACTGCTCCGGCAGTGGTGGTGGGCCAACTGAACTACTGCCGGATCTGATGCATACATTTCTTGTGGACATGATCATGGACAGTGGCCGACTTGAGCTTAAGAAAAGATGGGGTGCGGAAAAATATAGGAAGATTATGAATCTCTTCAAATATCTGGACTGGCGAATATGTATGCGCAGGAAGGTCTTCAGAGACCATGCCAAGAAGACAGGGAGGTCTGATGCCAGATCAGCAAAGATCCTCCAGCACCTCAAACTGTCCGGTATCAGACCGGCTATCCTCGCTGCCGAATGAACGCATCCAGCACATTCTGAAAACATGACTCGAAATTTACGCCCCTTTCGCCGTGTCTCCTTCTGGAAAACATCAGCGACCTAGCACCAAGCTCAAGGTGCAGCAGGTTCCGCCCATTCCCAATGACTGATTGAAGAGACTCATGAAGCAGCGTAAACCTCACCGCCGCCGTCTCATGTGTGAAGAATCGTTTCCTGCTGCGCGGCACCTCCAGCCCATGCGGCGTGCTGTATCCGGAGTCATGCAGCAGGAGCCTCAGATCTCCACTGATTCTCGGAGGAGGACCGGGGCTACCCTTTGAAAGTTTTTTCTTGAGGATGGAGAGAGTCCTTTTCGCGCGCCGGTACGTCTCGACTTCACTCTTGATCCTCCTGACTTGGCATTTTTTGACGTAAGTCCTTTTATCCATGCCGTTTACAGTCATGGATAAACAGTAGTGCCAGTGCTTTGTTCCGGTCCTGGGATTTCTCCGCGTCATTTTTTGCAAAAACATGCGTCACGTCCTATTCCGTTTCTGTAGTGCGTTTTTTGTCGAACCAGCATCTATGTCGCTGTCAGCTCTGCCCTCTGGGCTCTGTTGACATCCGCAGTCGCCACGGTTCTGTACCTGCTGGACGGGGCCGATGTTGACCTGGCCTGCACCCTTCACAAGGACATTAGAATACGTGAGACTCTGCATGCGCGAGAGCGACTCCAGTGCGTACCTTGCATTCTGATCGGCTCTGGATTTGAGATTGAAGATTTCCTGAAAATATCCCTTGCCAATCGATATTTCGTTAATCATATTCTTGTTGTCAAGGGTACCTAGCACTCCGCCACAAACTTGCGAAATAAGAATATTCTCAACAGCTTGGCCTGCAAGCACATCCGCGATAGCATCACGCCTGAGCTCCGGATCCCTGAGCGCCTTTTTCAATTCATCGCCGCCATGGCCGTAGTAAAGGGCGGGAATGGCCGGCATTTCCTCGGCTGTTCCCCCGCTGGACAGAAATGCCAGCCCTGGCAGATGATGCTCGCTGCCGGACAGACTCTCCCAGGGCTCGCCCACAAAATGCTCGGAGAGATCAGACCTTTTACTTTTACGTTTCTTTTCACATCCCTTGGCCGGAACCTCTGGAAGGTCCGTCCCTTTTTTGGGGACAGTCGACATGATCTTCATGAGTCCGTCGCTGGGAGGCGGAAGGGGTTTCGGTCCAGCTCCCATCAGCTTGTTCAGCACCGCTGTGATATTACCAGCATCCGGGCTACCAAAACCCGTCTCCACCTTGGTCTTTACCTTCATCGTCGTACTCCTTAATAATTGTTGATCATTTCCAATCCGTCGGCATTTTTGCCGCCTTTCTTGCTTTCCTGTTTCCCAGTTTACAGTTGCTATTTCCCAGCTCTCGATTTTTTCAATTACGCATGACAGCGTTCCATGCCCCGGCCAAGTCGACAATATCCCCATATCGGCATCATGTCTGTGTTCCAATTTATTCAGGACTATCCTCATCATCGGCTTCTGCCGGTGGAGGGAGCTGCCTGACGAGATCAATCTCCGTGTCGGTCTCCTTCTTCAATTCCCCAATAAGAATTATTTTTTCGTTCGTGTCCGCCTCCGCCGTGATCAAGATCCTGTCAGGATGATAGTCCTTCAGCGCTTTGCGGAAAAACTGCTTCGCAAGATCCTTTGCCACAGCCCTGACGTCCTCTAACTTTTTCTCCCTAACAAGTTTTTCCATTATTAACCGTCGCTTCAGTTCGAGGTCAGCCTCCATTTCCGCCGCAAGCAGACGCTCAACCTGGAGACGCTTGGCGATGTTCCGCTTGCGGATCTTCGGTTCATCACCCTCATTATATTCAGCCATGACCAGCCCGACGATTCCGGCAACTGCTGTCCGTATCTTCCTGGCGGCTCCAGGAGGCGCACTCCCATTTCGGGAGCACCGCTCAAATAAACTTGTCGCGCACGCCTCCATGAAAACATCCACATATCGCTCCGGGCTGGTGTCCCAGAGCGTGTCCACTACTTCATGGAAGGCGATTGTGAGCAAATACTTCGTTTTTTTTACCACGCGCCGGCCATTGCGGCGGCTCTCCACGGTATGCAAAACCCATTTGGGCATGCATCTGCGGGGAACCTCGTCCTCTGTATACCAGGAACCGCCAATATATCTTTCTGGTGCAATCTTTCTGTATTCAAGGATTCGGAATACCCCAGATGGGTTAGGTTTCCTTTTCGTTTTTTTCTTGATGATTTTAATGTGCATGTCTATAACCTTATTTCCGTGGGGGACACGATGCGGATGGACGTCACACATCGTATACTCCACAACATTTATATTATACGTTAATTATGTCTCTCACCACTTAATCGTCTCTAATATGTTGGTGGGGGACACAATACGGATCGATGTGATGCCTCACATCCCCCACAAACTTTTCCAGACTAATGCAGTCTATATATCGCACTACTGGCTCACCGCATTCCCGCCATCCTATTATGGAGAACCAAATAGTTCCGCAGAGCTTGCCGCTACCGCCATGGGCCATATTCTGAAAGTTCATGACTTCACCTCTATTCCATCAAGTTGTTCGTTCTTTCGCTCATGAAAGATGACACCTCTTTCCGGAGTGATTATTGCATCAGCACGGAAAAGGAGACGTGAAGGCCTCTGGAATCCATTCCTTTGCTGGGATATGCTCGCCGCGGCGATGCGTACAGTTCCAGAATGGACGCAGCCGCTGCGTTCCAAAACATCAAGCATATCGATGGGCTTTGCATATTGAATGAAGATTTCACCGTCCTGATTGTAACAATGACAACCGGCAATGATGGCGTCTATCCTCATCTTGAGGCCCCGTGGGATCTTCCGTTCCCTGAGCGTGCTTCCGTCTGGCATGAAGACTGCACGCCGCCTGACCGGCATCATAAGTATATATTTGCCATCAGACCTGAGAGCGTCTACAATCACCGGCATCGACATCTCGGTCACTACAAGGAATGTCCTGGCCGAAATGTAGAAATCAAGACTTCTAACAAGGTCTACGACCTTGGCAAGTCCGGGAATCAGAGGGTGAAGTTGAGCACCGTAGATGCGCTGAAACACATCCGACATGGAATAACTTTTCATAATTCCACCTCGTCCGCTGCTGCCACCGCACTGTCGCCTTTACGCAACCGCAGTTGTCTCAGAAATTCCTCCGCGCCGTCTTTCGTTAAACAATATTCGGGTGTGGCCTCCATAAAGCCATTCTCCCCGTCAGGGAGATCAGAGCCCCTGCAGAGCCAGAGTACCCGGCCGAATTTCTGTCCTGCAAAAAGTTTAACCGGCATCCTGAGCTTGAAACCTTCTACCACATTGCGGCGGACCAGTCCGGCCGAGGCAAGTTCTCCAATTACGCCGTCGCCCCTGCCGCAGAAGCGGCCAAATTCGCTGAGGGGCAAATAACGTTTCCCATTCTTCCTACACCGTACCGAGAGATTCCGGAAATCCTCTATTTCTTTAAACATGTCTTTCTCCTGTGTTACTTATTGACTGCATATCTTTTCCCGAATCCTGTGCTGACTGGCATAGCTCGGCATTCTGGAGCTGGTCTGCGGGACAATTCCGCAGCAGCGAACTGAGGATATTCCCCGAGACAGAAATATTTTTCCCAGTCTCCCAAGAAGGAGCGCAGACACTCGGCAATCCAGTGTCTGAAGTATTCATAATTAAATTACGTTTCTCCCAGTACGGGGTTGGCCTCAGCCCGCCCGGTCCCAGTACCCAGTCTGCATTGAAAAACCACTTTGAAGATTTGCAATATCCGTCGTCAAGTTGCCAGTCGTTGGCCAGAACAATCCGGACAGCGCCATCGTGCATCACGCCCGGTCCCAGGGCTGCGAGGCGTGACAGAAAATCCTTGGTTCTCGCCCACCTCGTATAAACGCTTCCCTCCGAAGAGAAGGACCTGCATCCGCTGATGACCATATCTATTTTCTTTTTGAATTGGCACAGGCGTTTAGTGCTAATGTTTTTCCCCGAAGTCGGAATAAGTTTTGCGCCCCCGGCCGGGATCCTGTAGATAACCTTGCCGTCTTCGTCAAGAGCCTTTTCAACTTCGGAAACGGAATAGTCCGAAATCACCAGGACATTCGCGGCTGAAATGTAGAACTGCTTGGTCCTCAGCTGTTCAATTCCATTTACTATCCCCGGCACCCGTGTATGGCTGCGCTCTCCATATGAGCGTGTACCGTGTTCCAAATACTTCTGTGTTCTCATCTTTCTCTCCTTTTATTATTGTTCAAATTGTATTTGAACAGTTAATTTTATGTTACCTATTAATATTCAACTACTTGTGAATAACCTTTCAGCTATTCAATCATTCCATGCATATGTGGCAGGCTGCGGCGCCTGTGTTTTATGATACCGGCTTCCTCCCTGCCTCTTCACCTTCTTGTCTCGGTCACCTCCTTTCCCGGTCTCTTTTTACCGGATTATTTATACATATATGAATCATTATAATTGAATATATATTTATATGTCTTTTATAATTAATTAGTTATGACTAAATAAGTGTTCATTGCTCTCCTTGAATAGTTTCCCAATGCCCTGAAAGAGAAACCGGATAGTAACAAACGGCAGGCGCGCCCCTGCTGCCGCGCTGCTCTTCCCTCGCCGACACAAGTTCGGCCTCCACGAGGTCGTCCAGCACGCCGTCCCTGACCTGACCCTTGACCTGGAATGAACGGCATATCTGACTCTTGGTGCAACCCACGTTCTGCCGGATGAAGCCAAGGATGTCCCGCCTGGTGGCCTGCCATTCGTCGGTGGCGATCTGGGACAACAGCCACTGGTAGCACTTGCCACAATATTCTACGATATGGACGGCACGGCCCATGTTGTCGCCGGAGACAGTGAGGGAGCGGTCCTCGGAGACCTGCAGCAGAGCCGCCACCTTAAACCAGAACGTTCCCTTGCGCGAATGAAAGCTGCCAAGGGCATTTGACTTATTCTTGGACTGTTTATAGGCCTCGTGCTCGTACCGGTAGTTTTCCTCGAATATGTGCTTCGCATTTTGTGAGAGCTCCATCTCTCCCCTGAGGTTTGAAATTGCAAAAAGGGAATTGTTGAGCCGCTCCTCGACACCGGCCAGCGGCTTGTACGGGAATGGGATCACCCTCTCTGAGCCCTGGCTGTAGAACACAAGATGGCGGCCGAGAAAACCGCCGGCCACATCGGTCGAGGACAGTGTGAAGTATTCCGGGGATGTTGCCCCGATCATGCTTATGACCGGGGTACTGATAGTCCTGGAACAGCCGCCTTTGGCCCTTTTGTTTGCCTTGAATGAGATGCGGTATTCCGCCGGGCAGTCATACAAATCTGTGAGGAGCGGAAGCACGTTGGCCTGGTAATTTTTCTGGCCACCATTCCCGAGGAGTGTGCGGTATTCGCTGACAAAGCCGGTGGGGTTCGAGTGCTCGAGCCCGTCGGCCAGGGCCTCGGGCGAGAACATGTTGCTCATCAGTTCAATATTTCTGAACCCTTCGGGTAGATCATCATTATGTTTCCGGCTGCAGAGCCTGCTGAAATATCCCTGGCCGATGCCCAGCGCGGTGCTCTTTCGAGCGAGGCCGGAGGGGGCGATCAACAGCGAGAAAATGTTCAGACGGACAGGCATGGCGAAGGAGTAGCATATGTTCGGCGCGGCAACCCCAGCTTCAACCGTCAGGGCCGTGGCAAGATAGAACTCGGCCGGACTCTCCGTGAGATTGGTGTACGTGTCAACGAAGTCCCGGATGAAACCTTTCGGTGGCAGCGCAATGCCCATGTCCAGAGTTGGAGTCTCGTCGGCACATGGCAGATCTACGGGCACCGCCGCTTTGACCCCGGGACGAAGGATCTCGATCTCCTGAGAATCAATAGGCTGGTCTATTGTGCGCATAAAGCTCCAGTACATGAATTCAGATATATGAGACGCTGCCACTGCCCTTTGTCCCTGCGAAAATGGCCGGGTAGGCGGGACATGCGCGACGGATTCCGGCACATGCGGTCGGCGCCCAGAGGAACCAGCATATTCATGAAAAGGCCGTCGTCCACTTTTGTCTGCCACTCCTGGTACGACCTGCAGCCCACATGCACCCACCCATGGACTGATTTTCCACCGCTGTGGACGAGCGCCGCGATGGGGAACTGCATAGAAAGCATAGCCGCCCAAAAGGCAAACTGCTTCTCGACCGGCACACCGTCGAACTCGATGACGGCGGACCTGTGCTCGGCAACGTTGGCGTCCGCCCGCATGCTCATCTTTACACCGTTCTTGCAAGGTGCCTTGGATCCTGTCAATGAATTGACAATGACATGCGGCAAATTCGGCAGGCCGTGCACATCAATGCCAAGCAGGAAGCGCCACTCCGCGACCTGTTTGACAAAGCTTTCGCCGCTACCTTCGGCCGGTCCTATGAACAAATATTCTTCTGGGCGGTAAAGCTTGTCGAGAACGATACTCCAGTGGTCGGCCGGTTCATCGGGGATCGCAACGGGAGAAGCGGACGTTATGTCCGCAGCCGTGGCGCCGACATAGTCCGCAACAAACTCGTCAAGGAGCCTGGCATCGGGCAATGTGGCAGGTGACTTTTTCCTGGGGTTTCCGCCACGTACCCGGTTGAACGCGATAGAATATGCGTTTGAGACTGTCTCTTGAATCTCGTGCAGGCCAACTGGACGTGCCCCCTTGACCGTATTGCTGGCGATGTCAGCTATGACGGTGTCGGGATCGACATGCCCCTCAGAGCCCAGGCGGGCGACATGGTAAATTGCGCTATGATAATCTAGACCACAGCCGGCTGGCGTCTGGCGGAGCCGATTACGAGCAGAGTAATATTTTTCGATCTTTGTCATAGTTCAGTTCCTCCTTTTTCCGTACAGCCATTGCTGCCGGAGTTCAAGACGTGGGACTGTAAGTCCTGTTTTCTAAAAACTATGCGGCCGCCCATCTTATAATCTTTTAGGCCATGTTTTTTCCTGCGCTGCCAAAGAAAAACACGACTAACACCCAAAAACTTCATTGCCTCTTTCACGCTGAAGAACCGATCTTCCATAGCATCGTTCCTCTGTCCGTCTCCCGCCAACGCCTTCAGCGCCGCTTCGACCCTGTCGTCCGACACATCTGGCCTGACAACAAGTTCGATCAATCTTGATCTTCTTTGATCCATGATTCTTGCTCCTTTTTATTATAAATTGTTTGACTCTGTTTTTACTAATCTATCCGAATTATTTATTTACAAGTCATTGGTATTGTGATAGATAAGTGATAGTTAGCGTGATAGCTATCACGGATTAATAGTGGAGCTATCACAACGATAATTATTCATCGGAATGGAGTATTAAGATGGGTGTTTAGAACAACTGGTATCTATCGTCATGAGTCGCAGATAAGTCGAAAACAAGACGTGAGGATTTTAAATGATAAGCCTGGCGAACACCAGACACAATGGTAGAACTGGAACCGGCAACAAAAAAAGCTGACGGAGTCAATCGATATTGTTTTTACTGGGACTCAATCGCGGATTTCAGGTCGGCAATAGTTTTTTCGCCGATTGTTTTCAATATTATTGGATTTTTTCTCATGTATGCCTGAATAGGACGAAGAACAGTGTCGGGGATTTCCAATTTGAGATTTAAACGCCTTGTCGAGTAGCTTATTGTCTCTGATAATTTCTTCTTGTCCTTCACTAGCACTTTCCCAATGAGGAGATGTTGTTCTTTTTTCCAGCGCTGAATTCCATAAAGCATCTTGCTTACGATCCGGTTGAAATAAGCACTTCTTTCATCTTTCTTCTTATCCTTCTTCCTTGTTTTAACAGGGAATAGCGTGTCAAGGTGGACAAAATAGCTATCGTCAGTTTTCATGCCCATTATCTTTGAATATTTCTTATCCTCTTTTATCTGGCTCTTCCAGATATCATCCGAGCAGAACATTATCCCTTCTCCTCGTACTGAATAATACCATATTATCAGGAACTGGATAAATTTGTCAATTGGGATATGCAATTCCTTTCCCCCATCAAAGCTGGTCTTGATTTCCATGAGGGGGGTAGATGGCTTATTTTTACCCTTTGGTGGATCTATGATTTTCAGAAGAGGTTTGTCTTCTTCATCCTTGGTGTCAGACTGCGATTCATCCTGCTTCAAGGCTCGAAGTGGTTTAGGAAGCGAAGGCATCTTCATTTTCACCAGCATCTTAACCATCTGCCATCCTCTCGCATCCGGTGTGGCCTCGTGTATTGATTTAAGCCTCTTCATCAGGTCATCCATGTCGATGCTCGCCGGAAGATATGCCACCGCACCGTCTCCAAACTTTCTCGCGACCGCGACAGGCCAGCCAGCGCTGTCCTTGTCAAGAACTATAAAATCAGGACTCCTCTCAAAACTTTCTGACGCGACCAGGAAGGAGCGCATTGGCCGAGCAGGCATCAGCAGATGCGCCTTCACTACCGGAATTTCCCGATATCTGTCATGGACGTCCTCAAGAGTGTCTTCCGAAAAGGAGTCTGCTTCCTTCAACTGCTTGCGGCTGATATTTTCCCAGAAACTGATCGCCTCCGATATTTTGTCCTTGTAATACTTATCCCCGAACCCGCCGGGGAAACGAATAAATATCCAAGTAAGGAGCATATCGTATAAATACAATAGTTTCCTATATGCTCCTACATTTCTGGCAAAAGGCGGAACCTTGATTTTCAATGAAATATCATGAAGTTTGTCCAGCAGCGGATCTGCTGTAAGCGCCCAATTTCTTGTCCACCTTATATATTTGCCGCCAGATTTATGTTTGAAGTTCGCCCCTTCTTTCAACGAATAACCTACGGCAATCGGTAATACCATTCTTTTCGCTCCCTTGGCGTCTGCAACTTGAGTAGAATCAGATAGGGACAAATCATAATTCCTTGCTAGGTCAATACGGCTCTGTTCAATAAGCCGATAAAATAAATTCCTGCCAAAAATCTTTGAAGTGACAAGGCTGATGTTATTGTCCGGATCAAGCAGAAAAATGACAAGGCTCCCTCTCAATATTGAGTCGTTTACAGGTGCAAGATCAGAATATAGCTCCTCGCTAATATCACATAACGGATGCTCGACGAACTTCAGCCAATATTCGTCGCCTTCGAGTTCAAACTCTATTTTTGGGGCTTCGTAATAATCTTCAGGGTAAAGCCTTATGTCGTGGTCGGCCGGAAAAACGACGATGTCAGTACTTTCAGATGCCCACCTTGGGAAATCATCCTTAGACCTTATTTCAAGAGACTTCAACTTGATAGAGATATCACCCATGGTTTAAAAGCTCCTTCCTGATTTTCTCAATTTCCTTGTCTGTCACATCAGCCGACTCGATGCGTTTTGTCCGCTTGATGGCGAACTTCTTCAGTTGTTTACGGACTGCGGCCTCACTGATGCCATTGTATATGCGACCGATCATGATGTTGGAGTATTCGCCGACTAGCTTTTCAAGCGCAGTCTTTGTTGGCTGGGGTTTGCTATCCTTGACTTTCACTTCGGGAATAGGGAGTTTAAATTCGGCTATCTGGTTGACTATTTTTAGAGTGCGCTTATCTGCATCGCCCCTGTAGGCATCCAACATTTTCTCATAAACTTTTATCATGTCGCTAGATCCCCAAGCAAGAATATTCATGGCATCTCGGGCGCTCACATCCTGCGTCGCAAGCAGAGACATGAAGGTCGTACGCAGCGAATGGAATGAATATAGGCAAGCTTTTCGTCGGCGGTGAACTCCATCCTTATTCTTACACGTAACATCCTCGCCTCCTTCGTTGAGTGCATTTTCGAATATGGTCTTACACGTCTTAGTTACATAATGTTCGTTACGAAGATAATGTTCGGCTATTTGGGGTATTACATATACGTTTTTAGAATGGACAATCTTCCGAGCTTCAAGGATCTTTCGTAACATCTCAGTTATGGGAATCCTTGCAGTTTTCTTGGTACGCGATGTTTTGAAGGGAATTAGCTCGATAAAATTATTGGATATATATTTCCATTTCAACAAGGCTGCGTCTTTGAGTCTGAGTCCAGTCTGGCTGCCGATTATAATAAGATCACGATAGTCCTCGCCATAATTCGCGGCCTCTTCGATCACGGTCTTAAGCATGGATGGTTCTAGTGCCATGTGTCCCTCAGCCCCTAATTCGATTTTTTTTATCCTTTCTACATTTATACTGTTGAAGGGGTTTCTGTATGGTAAAGGGGTTTTGGTATCGATGGTTGAAAATACCCTTGAGAGAAATTTCATATGATCGTTGTAGGTTTTTCCACCAATGCCGGTATCCCACAAATAGTCAGAGTATGTTTGCGCAAATCCGTTATCCACACGTTCAATATGCTCAATACCCTTTTCCGCACACCAAGATGTAAACTTAAAAAACACTGATGCGTAGAATGATTTGGTTCTTTTTGATAGTTTTGAATATGAGCGATAGGAATTGCTCCACTTTTGATAACATTCGTCAAGCCTTGTGGACAGTTCATCTTTACCGGAAACAGTTTTGACTACTGCATCGATTATCTTTCTGTCTCTATCTTGTTTGTTGTCCTCTGTTGCTCGTATCGCCTCGGCTTTAAATTTTGATATTACTATCTGTTTGCCGCGTTTTTCGGCCTCCTTCTTGTCGCTGGTCTTGGTCGATACCCAGATGTCTTTGAATTTTGTCCTAAGCCTGACATAGTAAATCTGCTTCTTGCCTCTCTTGAATAGGGAAGGAGGTTTTATTTCAAGTTTTTTTGATTCTATTTTTTTGTGTTTTTTGGGCATCACCCACCTTTTAAAGTACGAGTTTGAACATTTCTAAGCAAATCTAAACCCGAGGGGCGAATAATGCAAGTATTATGGAGCAAATTTGGAGCAGATTTTTATAATCAAGGAAAAAGTTGGTGGGATATAGAGGGAAAAAATTGGTCGGGGCGAGAGGATTCGAACCTCCGACCTTCTGCTCCCAAGGCAGACGCGCTAACCAGACTGCGCTACGCCCCGACATAAATT
>CAIQLG010000124.1 GCA_903872565.1 uncultured Lentisphaerota bacterium
ACAATTGCCATGAACCACTACATTGGTTATCATCCACATCTGAAAGGTCCCAGCTTCCTGCGCCCCAGCCGGCTATCCTACCTTGCGGACGGCTATAACGAGTTCTTTTACCAAGTGGACGTCCTGCCAACAACTGATCGGATCCGCTTCTGGCATCTGGGGACATGCAATGTCCTGTACATCGACATGCACGCCAACTCGCGGGGGCCATATTCAATGAGTAGAACCTCGAAATGGACACCGTTCTGGACGGAAGATCAGGTCGATGTGAGTTGGGGTTTGCACCTGCAGTGGTTGGCGTCTGGCGATTGAGTCGGTGTGTGGCAAATGCTGACAGGAATGTCTGCATTACTCGTGTGGCATGTTTCCAAGTTCTACGAAAGAGGATCAGTCAGCTACCCGCGTGACTTCTGCCTCAGTCAGTGAGGCGGGCTTGCGGAGTTCAAAATGGCAGTCTCCCAAAAGATAATGTGAGCCTAAGGAATGTCTGAGATAAACATTTCGCATCGCCCCACCTGTAGCCCACCAGGATGGTTTTGGACCATCGGTTTCCGCTTCGAATGCGCCAGCTTCCGATGCGTTTTTCAGTCCAGCCTTCGGTGCGTCACCCTCCAGATATATGATTGTTGTTGATGGCTGTATAATCTGTTTTTCTCTGCAGATCATCGGAAGTCCACCCGCACCTATTCGATCAAGAGCAAAATCATCGGTTATTTTCATGTTGTAGTTGAAACTGCTGTAGTGCTTGGTTGCAACATAGGGGAAAGCCGTGGCCTCGTTGGCCGGCGCCTCCACAAAATTATCCTCGTCGAGATCTCTTGGACAACGCAGAAGTTTGAAATTGTTCTTATAATAGGCTCTGGCTATGAATACTCCCCGGTGCCAATTGTCCGAAGCTGCATCGTTCCAATGCGGGGGCATGAAATTCCCATATTCATCGACGTAGTTCAACACTGCTTTGCCAAACTGGTTCAGGTTGCTAGAACATAGAGATGCATGAGCTTTTGCTCTGGCTTTTTGGATTGCAGGGAGTAGCATCGATGCAAGGATTGATATTATCGCGACGACCACAAGAAGTTCTATCAAAGTGAAACTTCTCGTACGATTCCCGGGAGCTCCGGCGGAATTCCTGTCCATAGTATCCTTTCGTTAAAATATATTATCATAATGGTATACATTATTCGGAATGCGATTTCAAGTGGCGGTAAAAAACTTAACCCAAAAATGTGAATGGGATCACATAGCCTCAAAAATACAATATTCCTAATCCTACGGCTGCTTATTCCATTTGTCGAGACTTTCCGAGATGAAGGAGATTATACGCTGATGATCTTCCTTGCCGTTGCCCGAGACCATGAATGGTCTGTCGAACTTGAACCTCACGGAAATATCTGGTGAAATCGGCCCGAGCTCCTTCAGGAATCTGCCATTGCCCCAGAAATTCGTCCTTAATGCGAGTGGAATCACCGGGACTTCCGCCCGTGTCGCGAGTTTTATTCCTATCGTGTTGAACTCCTCCGGAATGAAGACGCTGTTCCGTGTCGCCTGCGGAAAAACAATGACTGACACGCCGTCCCGCAGATATCCGAGCCCCTTCTCCATGACGGACTTGAGATCCTCTCGCGGATTTGTCCTCGTCACCGTGATGTGTTTGATCGCGTTGATAATGTTTCCGAAAAGAGGATATTCCGCAAGACTTTTTTTCACAATGAACGCGGCATCCTTTCTCGGAAGAATCATAGAAGGCAGAAGAACGGTTTCGAGACTGCTCATGTGGTTCGAGATGATGACGGCGGGGCCATCGGTCGCACCGAGATTTTCGAGTCCTTCGATATGTACCTCGCAACCATAATCATTGACGGCTTTGAAGAAGTCCCAGGACTGCTCCACGAAAAAAGAATTCGTATAGTTTCCCGACAAAGCTCTTCTCGACCCTCTAATGACGATTCCCAGCATCTTACAGAAGAAATACCATCTGCTGCCAAGAAGAAAATAATATCCGAGGCTGGGCCGGATTCCGGCGGGGCTATGGTATTCGTTTCCGGGAAAGTGATTTATTATTTGTTCGTCTGTCTCGGGCATCTCCTTTAAATCCATTTTGTTATTGCGGCAACTGTAAACTTTGGAACATGAATCACATCGTCCTTGTCGAGATAATACTTTGTGGAATGGCCGGCCGGGATGTCCTCACAGATCGGTGATTCATCGGGATATCCTACAGCCACGAGGAAGATGATTTTTTCACCCGGAGCAGACTTGATTGTTTCCGCAGTTTTTCCAGGGTTGAACGATCCGAGCCAGCAGGTGCCTACCCCTCTCTCGGAAGCCTTGAGCATCATGTTTTGTATTGCGGCACCGGCATCCGCCTGCGGAGAAGAATCCCGCGGAGCAGAGACCGCGATAAACACGGGTGGAGCGCTCAAACCCCATACGGGATTTCTGCGGGGTGCGACATTCGCCCCCCATTTCGTGTGCTTGAAAATGTCTTCTACCGCATGTTTGTCCCTGACGATATAATATCTAAGTGTTTGAGTGTTGCCCCCCGAGGGCGCGAATCTCGCAGCATCGATCATTTCCGAAAGTTTCTCATCCTCTACAGGTGTCTGTTTGAAACGTCTTATGCTTCTTCTTTTTATCAAGACTTCATCGAATTCCATTGTTTTATTCCTTATATAAATTTACTTGTTTGTTTTTGCGAATTCCGTGCGGACTTCTTTCCTGAATTTTTCGTCCTTGAGGAACCGATATCCGATTCTGGCACTGATCTCAGCGGCTTTCAGCATCGAGTCGAGCGCATATTTGTCGGCGGACTTTTCTGCGAACGCCCTTTCGTGGAGGTGTATCTTCTCTTCGACCGCTCTGAAATAATAGTGGATCCCCGGGACGACCTGCGAAAGATCTCCGAAGTCGCTCGAGCCTCTTCCTCCCTTTTCGGCACGCGAGGCCGGGATCTTCATCTTTTCAGCAATTTTGAGAAATTCATCGTTGAGGGAGTCCAGTACGATTCCAGACTTGTAGGGATCGCTTCCTTTTGTCATCCGGAATTTTGTCCCGGTCATGAGGGCGGCTCCCTTGGCGATGTCCTTGAATCTTTCCTCCATCTCCTTCAGCACGGAGTTCTTGGATGCGCGGAGATAAAAACTGCATGAGGCCTTTTCCGGAATGATGTTGGGGGCATCTCCGCCTTCGGTGACAATTCCGTGGATGCGGGAATCTTCGAGTATGTGCTGTCTCCATGCGTTGACCCCCTGAAATAAGAGCATCACGGCATCGAGGGCATTGAGTCCCTTGTGGGGTGCCGCCGCAGCGTGTGAGGATTTTCCCAGGAATGCGACGTCGAAACGCTCGACGGCGAGCGACCCATTCCAGGTGGAGGTTGTGAATTCAGGATGTCCCATCACGGCAAGATCAACAGACTTGAAGGCGCCGGCGGATATGAAATACAGTTTTCCACCCTTTCCTTCCTCCGCAGGGGTTCCTGCGACAGACACAGATCCCTTGATGCCTTCCTTCTCGAGAAGTTCCGAGAGAATGATCGCTGCACCTATCGAGGCGGGCGCTATCAGATTGTGCCCGCAGGCGTGACCCAGGCCTGGCAGTGCATCAAATTCGGCAGGGAAGCAGACATGCGGCCTCCCAGAGCCTTTTTCCGCGAAATACGCAGTTTTAAGTCCTGCGAAGGGGGTTTTCACCTTGAACCCGAGTTTTTCAAGGAGCTCAGTCTGCCATTCACAGGCCTTGAACTCGTTGAAGCCGGTTTCCGGATTCTCGTGTATTTTCACGGCGAGCTCTCTGAGTGCGGCGGAAATCCTTTTCAATGTGTCAGAGATTGTCTTGTATGTGTTCATTTTTGTGTCCTTGGAATAATTATGATAAAAATTGATGCATTACAAACTTGAGCTCATAAGATAGCAGAATCTTCCGAGACTTCAACTTGTCTGATCATCTTGATTGCAAATATTTTGGACAAAATCATTTGCCCGCGAAACACGCGGCTTCGCATGGAAACTCCGCCGTGGCAGGCACTAACCACACGAGAAACCAATAATGAATAGTTGGCCACAAAAAAAAGCACATAAAGCACAAAAGCAATTGATAAGTTTTTGCATTTGCACAGCAAAAAATTAACAATTATTAGTTTTTGCGTAATTCGCGTGTGTAGCGGGCAACACAGTTTGTGTTTCTATGTATTTCTTGCCTTTCGCAGGAAATTCTTCATGGCGGAATTACTGGATAAACTAATTTTTATTCAAGGCGAGCTTGCGGAACGTAATTGGCTGTCAAGTGCAGGACAGGCATCCTTGCCTGTGATTTGAGGAAGAGTATCATAAGCCTCCGGCTTGTGATTCTGATACTGGGAAAACACAGGCCGGAGGCCTATGCTACCACTGGGAAAACACAGGCCGGAGGCCTATGCTACCACTGGGAAAACACAGGCCGGAGGCCTATGCTACCACTGGGAAAACACAGGCCGGAGGCCTATGCTACTACTGGGAAACAATCAAATGAATTCTTTAGTGTGATTCAAAATTTCCCCTGCAAAATTTTGAAATAAAAATGCCTACGGAAAAGAAGCGTCAAGTGGTGGATTAAAATTTTCAGGGGGAAGATTCTAATACCGAAATTGCGGTGGCGACATTTCCAAATGGTGCGCTGACCTGTATGCCAGCGACGCTGCCACGGATATTGTCTACGATTTCCCTTGCGATCATTATCCCTTCGTCCCTCTGTTCTTCTTTGGTTTTGGCATCGGCCATTCTTTTCATGATCTGGTCCGGGACGATTACTCCCGGAACCTCGTTTTTCATGAATTCGGCGTTGCGGAAGCTCGCGAGAGGCCAGATGCCCGCGATGACTGGAATCTTCAGATTTTCTATCTTCCGAATGAATTCCAGGAGTGGCTCGACCGCGAATACCGGCTGTGTGATGATGAACTCTGCGCCCGCCTCAATTTTCTCCCTGGTCCTTCTAAGTTCCCGCTCCATATCTATCGAATTGGGATCCGCTCCAACGCCAATCAGCGCCTTTGTCGGACTGTCTATCGGGTGTCCGCCGATGTCAACGCCCATGTTGAGTTTCGACTGAATCGCCACCATTCCTATCGAGTCCGCATCGAAGACTGCCGACGCAAATGGATAGTCTCCGAGCTTGGGCGGATCGCCAGTGATGAAGAGGAGATTCACTATGCCGGCGGAGGCGCAGCCGAGAAGATCCGACTGCATTCCGATCAGGTTTCTGTCCCTGCAGCAGAAATGAAGTATAACCTCAATCTTGGCCTCGTTCTGAATTCTGCACGCGCTTATCAGGGGGGACATCCGGGAACTTGCCCTGGGGCCATCGGGAATGTTTATTGCATCAACTCCGGCCTCGCGGCATAGGATGGCCTTTTCTATTGTCTTTTCAAGCATAAAGCCCCTTGGCGGAACGATTTCCACAGTTTTGATCCATTCCTTTCGGCAGAGTTTGGCGGAGAGATCCGATTTTTCGGCGGTCGGGACAGGATCCTTGAGTTTTACTTTTTCTTCGATTGTTATTGTTCCTGTCTTGAACATCTTGCCTGCGAGAGGTTTGATGCTCCGTGCGATATCCCTGATGTGCTCCGGTGTCGTTCCGCAACATCCCCCTATGCCTCTCGCTCCGAGATTGACAAACCTGAGAGCATAAGTCGTAAAATATTCTGGAGAGGCCATATATATCATCCGCCCCTCGACATCTTTCGGGAGACCAGCATTCGGCTGGACAATTATAGGATATGGGGAAATTTCAAGGAGCTTCTCAAAAGGGCCGAGTGTTCCTTCCGGTCCGGTTCCGCAGTTCAGTCCAAGTGCGGAAGGTTTTCTGGAGATATTGTCGAGCGGCGAAAGGATCTTGTTCAATGGTTCGCCCTTGGAGGATTCCCCGTTCCTGTCAACAGAAATGCTAAGGATGTAGGGCAGGGTGCTGCCTGCGGCGGCCGCACGGCACGCGTATTCCACATCTTTCATGCAGGGCAGTGTCTCGAACAATATGAAGTCAGCGCCGGCATCCTCGAGATATCTTATCTGTTCGGCCAGGATCTTGACAATTTTTTCGTCATCGAGCCCACTGTTGAACGTGATTTTCCCTATGGGGCCGACAGAGGCTGCGACCATAGTGTTTTCGACACAGGATTTTTTTGCGAGATCTACGGCGGCCTTATTTATGAGGGCGGCCTTGTCTGCGAGGCCAAATCTTGAAAGCTTGTTGGCGTTTGCGCCAAAACTGTTAGTCGTTATCACATCTGCGCCAGCCTCCACATAAAGCCCGTGTATTCCTGTAATCACGCTGGGGGCGGAGAGGCAAAGCTCGTCGAAACACGTATTGACAAAAAAGTTTCTCTTGTATAGTTCTGTTCCCATTGCACCGTCGAATACTAGGACACTGCTCTTGAGCATCTTACTAAGGCTGTCTGAATTTGTCAAGTGAATTCTCCTTTTAGTTTCTCACTGGGAAAAACTTAGTTCCTTTCATCTATATTTCAACAAGAAAATTATTTCCGGGAGGTGAACTCCATGACAAATTTCCCCGCGCTTTTGCACCTTGATTCGATTTCGGACCATTTGCCTCCGGAGATATCTTCTTTTTTTGCGATCCAGGTGCCGCCGACAGCGGCAAGCGCAGCAATTTCAAGGTAGCTTCCAAGATTTTCCGGTGTCACTCCGCCTGTCGGCATAAATTTGACACCGGTATGCGCATATGGACCGCAAAGGCTTTTCAGCATTTTGGGGCCGCCCGCATCGCCAGCAGGGAAGAATTTGAGAAACTTGCATCCGAGGGAGAGTGCCTTCTCTATTTCGCTTGGTGTGATTATCCCCGGGATGAAGGGGAATGAGAGTTTTTTTGCCTCGGCCACAATGTCTGGATTAAGCCCTGGTGCGACACCGAACTGGGCGCCGGAGTCAATCGCGGCCTTCAGATTCTCGATAGTCAGTATCGTCCCGGCACCCACTATGACATCTGGGCGTTCTTTCCGGATTTTGCAGATTACCGCGGCGGCCGCTGTCGTCCTGAAAGTTATCTCTGCGACAGGAAGTCCGCCCCTGATCAGTGCGTCGGCAAGACTTATTGCGTCGTTCTCGGAGTCTATTGCGATCACGGGCACTATCCTGAACGGTTTGATCTTTTCCATTATTTCGTTCATGGTCATCATATTCATCACCTTATGTTTATCGTTTAATAGTATGGGGAATTATATCTTGAACATCGAACATTCAACGTCCAACTTTCAACTTCGAAGTCCAACGTTGAGTGTTGGATGTTGAAAGTTCGGTTAAGTCACAGATCCCTAAGAGTGTCAAGTAGATTGTCAACCGCGTCATTCATAGCCCTGTCAACGCTTTCCTTCGTGAGTCCGCCTATGTGTGGGGTGGCGATCACCGCGTTGTTTTGAGCAAGCGTGAAATCTTTCGGCGGTTCAGGTGCGAAGACATCCGTGGCGAAACCTGAAACATGGCCTGATTCTACCGCCGCTATAATTGCTTTGTCGTCAACGAGTTCTGCTCTGGCCGTGTTGACAATATAGACGCCTTTCCTCATTTTTGCGATCTCGTCTTTTCCGAGCAGGGGCTTTTCGCCTGCGGGGCAATGTAGTGTAATAACGTCGGAATTCCTGAAAATTTCTTCCAGCGTTGAACTTCTGAGGTTTTCTTTTTCCTTGAAATCCCTGGGGGGGAATGGATCATAAAAGAAGATTTTCATGCCGAATGCGGCTGCGAAATTCGCAACAATGCGTCCGATCTTCCCGAATCCCACGATCCCGAGAGTCCTGTTTTCGAGCTCTATCCCGTTGCGCCGTTCCCAGCCGCATTTTTTTATTGCCGCATCGCTGAATGGGATCGAGCGGACACTGGCAAGGATAAGCCCCATTGCAAGTTCCGCCACACCTCTGGCATTAGCTCCTTCTGCGCGTCGTACGACAATCCCAAGTTCCTTGGCCGTGGCCATGTCAATATTGTTTATCCCTGTGCCATTGCGGCTGACAACCTTGAGTTTTCCTGCATGTTTGAGCACTTCGCAGGAGATTGTTTCGACTCCGGCCAGATAGCCTATGCAGCCGGGCAGCAGCTTTTTCAGCTCGTCCTCGCCTGGCTGGATTCCGGGAGTGCAGAAGACGAGCTCGTAGCCTGCCTTTTCAAGTTTGTCGAGCGAAGGATGTCCGCCTTTTGTGACCGATCTTGGTGTAACAAGTATTTTCCCAGGCATTCAAGTCTCCTTTATTTTCAGCTGGTGAATATCGCACGAAGTCAATTATTTTGCAAGAATAAAAATCCACGTACTATGGACATGTTTTTTTACTCGACGACAATTTTACCGCCACGCAGGAAGACGCGTTTTGGAAATCCTTCCGTTTCGATGTCTCCATAGTTGTGGCCCGCGTCACCCTGATATACACAGAAAGATACAAGTTCTTCTTTACCTGTATTTATGGAGCGGTGCGCCCAGTATGGAGGGACGTAGACCATGTGGCCGCGCGACATTTTCTGATAGTCGCACTTGCCGTCGGAGGTCTTCATCATCATGAATCCTTCGCCTTTGAGGCAAAGATAAATTTCTGCTGTCTCCGGGATTGTGTGATAGTGTCCCTTGGTCATAAAGCATTCATCACCAACTAGTCCTGGCTGAAGTATGCTTATGCAATACATGAGTTCCCCGTATTTTTCAGGGACCGGTGTCTCCTGTACCTCGTAGTGTAGTGGATTGCCGCCGGTTATGATTTTATCGAGGGCTGCGGCATTTTTGTAATGTCCCTTCATGTCGGAAGCTTTTCTGACGAGGCTTTTTTGGGGATTTTTCATCCTGGCGTTTTCAAGATCGATCCCGACTGTAAACGGCTGCATAAGTTTTTCGATTGACACCTTTTCCTCCGGTTTAGTTTAACAATGAATAAATCCAATACTGAAATTCGTTCCATTCCTTTGTGTCTCCCGACTGGACATACTCGATCCGCAGAGAGATCTTCTCCTTGCCATAAGTATATGCGGGAGGAATTTGGAGTTCGTGGTCCAGCCACCTCTTGTGCGGATTACGGTCTGCAAAATACCAGTTGCGCTCCTTGAGAAGTTCTCCGTCAAGATATACCTTGGCCTTCATGCGCCCATCTTTCTGATCGCAGCGCCTGCGGAGATGGATTCCATTATTCATGGGATTGATTGCTACGGTGAATTCGCTGAATCCGTTGAATGTGCGCCCGGTGTCTGTAAAAAGAACATTGTCGTAGTCGCCCTCATAGAAGGATGAGAGCTCGCCCATCCAGGTTTGGCCGCCCACTTTGTAGTTGTGTGACTTTTCGGATGCGGTATCCCCCACATACAATGTGTCGGTCAGAAGCATTCCATGTGACATTTTTCCATAATAAAGGATAAGCCCTGAATGCAGCATGTCCCAATCATTATCCCCCCCGGCCTCCAGCGTGAAGCGGAAGGATTTTTGAAATGGTATCCGGTCGCCCATGAAGACTCTTGCCTGTGACCAGGCGTATGTGTGGAATCCTTGTCCATCATATCCAGATGCCGGATTTTGCTGCGGCGGGTCAACGAATCCCCATCCGTAGCATGCATGACTTTCGGATCCGTCGCTTTCGATCTGCGGCGTGCCAGAGTCGTCAATGTAAAGTTCCACATCACCTTCGCAGGAGACGTATTTGTCGCCGACCGGCAACGCAGTAAGTGTGGACGACACGATATGCCCCCGTCCCTCAGCCACGCCGATAATCGAGTTGTGTCCGGGAACCGCCGGTGTTGCAGGATAATATTTAGTGGCTAAAAGATGACCGCACATATCCGGCGGATATTTTTGTACGGAAGAAGTATTAAGTGCAAATTCACATTTCACATGCAGGTCTGGCCCCTGCGAGAGATATTGCAATTCGATGTGCGCAGATTTCCAGTATGGCATGGGGAAATAGAAATAGAATTTACCGTCGGCATCCTGTCCGTGGGTGAGAAATCCTATCCGATTGTTGCCGATCTCGTTTCCGAAGAGCGCCCCCAGCGGGCATTCGATGGCGGGTTCTTTGAGATCGTCCCATCTCATCACGATGAGTAGATCCCTTAACCTGTTGCTGTCAAAGGGGTTGATGTCAAGATGCATTGACGCGATGGATCCTTCTCCCTTGAGTTCAATCAATGTGACAGTCTGTCTGCCCTTGAGGGTTCTATCAACTGTTTCGATTTCGCAGCCTGATGCTGGTTTCGGATCTTTGCCAACAGAATTCCATAGTCTCAACAGAGCACTGTAGTCTTCCTTCCCTGTGAAAGTCTTCACCCCTTCAGGGGTGGCATACTCGTGGTAAATTATGTGTCCCCATCCGCCTTGGCCTTTTCCCCGATCGCAGCCTTCCAGCTTGACCGACGAAGTGACCTTGCAGGATTTGGCGAACGGCATCGGAACAAAACTGCGGACTACGCGGATCGGCCCGCGCCCTGCCGGCGGAATATCGTCGCCTTCGAAGAAGCCCGCCAGAGGAGCGATGAAAGGATGTTTTTTACCGAATTCCGAATGCCTTATTGAAAAGCGGGGTTCAAGTTCACCATCAAAGTAGAACCGGAATATTGGCTCCTCGCAGGTCGGATAGCGATGCTGGACAAAGTTGTAAATGCATCCGGGGCCATCCACATCGAAGATGACCCATTCGCCATTTTCGTCCTGATACAGCCACCAGTCCCAGTCGGCATTGCCGCCCAGCTTGTCTATGCTTCCCTCGTAATGCGCCTGCATGCCACCCCCTTCGAGAAAAGGGAGAAGGTCAAGCCTGGTCATGTCTTCAATTCCAACAGGCATTTCCCCGCCTCCGTTTATTTTCTTGTGCCAGCCGCGATTTCGCTCAGCTTGTCGAAGGCCGGACCACTCGTCGGGATGTCAATGTGGAAGACTTCCGCAATGACTCTTGTCCATCCGTGTATGAAGTATATCCATCCGTCCTCGATATGGAGGTTTCTGGATTTCTGCTGGGCTTTCGCCTGATCCATGAAGACAAGTTCGCCCCTGTAGTTGAAGTCCCAGGCCATTCCATTTTCCGGAAATATGGCGGCATCTGTAAGCGGAGATCCTGGTGCGTCCTTGCCGAGGCCTGTTGCATTTACGACAATTGATCCGGGCTTGAGGCTGTTTACGACCTTGTCGTTGTCCTCGGGTTTCGGGCCGTTGACGTATTCCATTTTGATCCCGGGATTGATCTTCTGATGTATGTGTTTCATTTCTTCAATGCGCGGAGTGCTGCGGTTTGTAACGAATATTCTCGACGGGCGCTCCTCTGCCGGTGTGTCCTTCATGAGATACATCGTAAGTGCGAGAGAGGAACCTCCGGCGCCCAGGAGACACAAATCGGCTCCGGTCTTTCTCCAGTAACCCTGTGGCACGAAGGCCTTCAGCGACAGGCCGCTTGTTATGGGGTCCTTTGCGTGTCCGACGAGTTTTTTCCCATCCTTGGATATGCTGCTGATCTCATTTAATGTTTCAGCATACGGATCGAGCTTCTCGAACATGTCACGGCATGCCTTCAGGAGATCGAGCTTGTGGGTGGTGACCAGTGCGCCAAGAGAAAGGGGGTCGTTCTTTATGAAGTTGACAACTTCGCGATAGACCTGCGGATCATCGTGCCATTTGCAGTCAATGCCTTTTATCGGGCAGTCGCCAAGCTTGAGAAACTTCGCCCATTCGGGGAAGACTTTCATGATGGATGACTTGGAAGTCGTGACACCGATGAAATACATTGTAGGCTTTTCCGCCGGAGCAAACCTGCTCATAATTTCTCCTTTAAAAAATTTAGTGTTTTCCTATATTTTTCAAGACGGCCGGAATAGTAGGAGGCCATCTTCTTGTCGGGCTTGAATCTTTTTGAAAGTTTAATCCATTTTTGTGCGGCTTCGCGTGGATTGCCTATCAACTCCGCACCCCAGGCCGCAAGGATTGCCGAGCCAAGCGGAGCACCATGTCCTTCGTGGATTTGGACAACGGGGATGCCGGTCGCGTCGGCCTTGATCTGGTTCCAGAGAGTGCTTTTTTCTCCGCCGCCAGTGATGCGAAGTTCGCAAAGCGAAAAGTGGGGGAGCAGTTGTCCGAGTGTCTGTGCATATATCTTATATTCAAGTGCAACTCCTTCTAAAACAGAACGATATAGATGTGAAGCATTGCAGTTCCAGGACAGGTTGAGCCAGGCGCCGCGCATTGCTGGCTGTGCTGGGCAGACCCGGCCGCCAAGATGTGGAATGAAGAGTGGAGAATCCTGTCCTGGTTTTATTTTAGAGGCCTGCCTGTCGAGATTCTCGAAGTCTGTCCCTTTTGGCAGTGGATGTCCAAGGGATGCGATTTCGTCGCGGAACCAGTTGAGATTCATCCCGCCGCCGTTTATATATGCATATGAATGCCATAGGCCCGGAGTGACGGCCTGGCCGCATGCGAGAATACCATTTTCAGAGTCAGGCTTGAACTTGCTGGTCGTTGCGGCAAAGACTGATGCAGTTCCTGCGACATCAACGCATATGCCGTCAGAAACCGCGCCACAGGAAAGGAAGCTTGCGGCTGTGTCTCCGCAACCTGCAACGACGGGAATTCCTTCGTCGAGTCCGCATCTGGCCGCCATGGCTTTTGTGAGTCCTCCGATGATCTTTTCAGGCTTGACGATCTTAGGTAGAATTTCAAGATCAATACCAAATGTTTTACATAGGCTTGCATCCCATGATTCCTTGACATTGTCGGCGAATCCGCTGAAATGGAGATACGTCGTGTCTATGAAAGCATCTGTCGCCTTGAGGCCGCAGAGCCTCATCGCCGCATATCCGCCCGGCTGCATGAATGATTTTATTTTCCTGAATATGGCTGGATGTGTTTTCTTCCACCAAAGAATCTTGGGGCCATGATTGACAGCTGGCGCGCAACCTGTCTTGAAGAGGATCTCGCTTCCGGCTTTTTTGTTCATCTCGGCGATGAAAGGGGTGCAACGTGTATCAAGCCAGGAGTCGTAGGGGGTTACACATAATCCGTCCTGTCCGATTCCAATTACTCCCGCCATCTGTCCGTCTATTCCTATCGCCGCCACATCGGAAGAAGAGCGATGGCTTGACTTCATACAGTCTTTTATGGCCGAGCACAGGTTCGAGAGCTGGAATTCGGGATTCTCCTCGATGTTGTCCGCTCCGGAACGGATGAGCTTGGACTTCCTGAAAGACGAGGCCAGGCATTTGCCGGAAAGGTCGAAGAGTTCAACCTTGATTCCGTTGGTTCCTATGTCGGCTCCAAGAACAAGTTCCACATTGTTTTTCATCTTCATTTTCACTTTCGATAACTTTCGATAATTTTCCAATATAACCGGAGGCATCGCGAATTCAAGCCGGGAAAAAATATTTATCCAGGTTTTTAATAATCAGTATTTGTTGAAATAACAGTGGAAGTCAAAAATGATGAACTCTACGTTGATGATAAAAAGATGAAAGTCGGTGAAATTAAAGGACTTGTAATGAAAAAACCTGCTGGAGCAGATGGATATCGTATAATAATATCATGCTTGGATGATAGTTCATATGGCACAATTTATGAGGTTGTAGAAGCATGCAATAAGAGCAAATATGTTCGTGTCGAAGTAAGTGTCCTGGATGAGCCTCCTTCCAAGGATTAAGAATCAGGGGCGATGGGAGTGTCGGAATATCAATCTGTCAATATGTCAAGGTGTCAGAGTAGTGCTTGCCCCTCGAAGCCTTAAGGGCGAAGTGGGGTTCGTTTTGGATATTCAAAAAATGACACTAAATAAAAAGGTAATCCCCGGATCAACTGGGGGATTACCTTTTTATCTATCAGCGGATTTCGCCTTTCCAATAGCGTAGTTCGCGGATATCCCATGGGGACAGGATCACTTCGAGCAGGTCGAATCTGAAGGGCATGAGCGGGTTGTTTATTTTATTCATGTAGTGATTGGCGGCCTTGCGGATACGCTTCCTTTGTTTTTCCGTCAGTCCCCGTGCAGGTCTTGATTTCGAATTGTGTCTTCTTGTCTTGACCTCTACGAAGCAGATTGTTGAACCGTCCCTGGCGATGATGTCAATCTCTCCGGAGGAACATCTGTAATTCCTCAGAATTATGTCGAAGTTGCGTGATGCGAGGAACGATGAGGCGATATTTTCACCGCGTCTGCCGATCTTGAGGTGGGCGGCTTTTGCTTTCCTATAGATATTCACTGGAATCCCTTTAATCTTAATGTCAATCAATAAATCGCTTTTTGCGATTTATTCCTTTTCCCCGCCGCTTGTGGGCATGAACTCGAAGAAGAGATAGAGTATTGCTGCGATGCCTGCCGCCCACAGATAGAAGTTCGAGTTGGAGAAGAGGTCGGGAAGAAATTCCTGATAGGTGAACGGGGCAGGCCAGTTGTAGACGGTTTTGGAAAGAAAATCCTTGATGAATTGTATCACTGAAATTGCGGCGATCATTCCGGCGAAGACCCAGATTGCGTATATGCGGCCGGAGCCGACAGATGCTATTGCCGTGGAAGGAAACAGTCCGCAGAGAGCTACCCCGAGCGCGCAGATAATCCCTCCGATTTCAGCGGCCCAGAAGAATGTCTGGCCTGCGTTGACCCTGACCATTCCTGTCTTTTCCGCGAAATGGAAGAGGATGATTCCGACGGCCAATGTTGCAAATATCATCTTGAAGAAAGTGCAGTCCTTCATCTGGAACTGGTCAATAATGGTTTTGCGAAATGCGACCTGGGATTTTACGAGGACGAATCCTGTGGCGACACCGAGCAGTACTGCAGCTATCAGGCCTTGGGTACCTGTAAGTGCAAGTGGTTCATGTAAATAATTCATATGAAATCCCAGTTCTTGTTATCATTATTTCTTGTCGCCCTTGGAAGATCCTTCTCCATCCTTTTCAACCGTCGGGGGGCCGACTTTCATATTAATAATCCCGTAAAATATCACTCCCCATATCACTATGGAAAACATGAAAATCCATGCGCCTGTCGAAAGCTGTATTGCAGATGCCCATTGTCCGAGAAAGGAATCACCTGCGATCTGCAGGCCGATCATCACGAGGAATCCTCCGACCGCTCCCTGTATTGGTGTAATCCAGGTGGACGCTATTAAACCCTTGGATTTTCTGTCCTCCGGGAACAGTGTGAGTCTCCAGTTGGCACTTATAATTGCGGCGGCGAACGCGCCGAGCAGGACTCCGGCGAGGAATCCGGTCTGCCAGACAAGTGGCGGATAGCCCTCGAGTTTTCTGCTTTGTATTGATTCCCTGCAATACTGGGAGATCTCATTGTATCCTTCGGTGATGCCGAGTGGTGAGTCAAGCAGATAGAAGCTCAATATGAAGAGAAATGCCAGCATGGGGCCTGCCAGAAATGGCGGCCATTTGCCGGAAACAATCTTTGTCAAAATCATAAAATATTCCTCTTCTAGAGTCTCACCGGCAACTTATACAGGAAATTAGTGTTTCCCACTATTTGCCCGTGACAGACAGCAAGCGCCAGTGCATCCGTAGAATCTAAAGGGATTTCTTCAGTTTTCAAGCTGAAAAGAGAAGCAAGCATCAGTGCGACCTGCATTTTTGTCGAATTGCCACTGCCACAGACTGCGAGTTTCGCCTTTTTCGGCGAATACGCGTATATTGGAATGTTCGCCTCGGCGAGAACTGCCATCACCGCCCCCCTTGCATAACTGAGAATCATTGCTGTTTTTATGTTTTTGCTCACGAATGCACCCTCAATGGCTGCCGAGTCCGGCTTGAATCTGCCCGCTATCTCACGTATCCCGCCGGAAAGACGCCTCAGGCATTCGCTGTGAGGAAGATCCTTGCGATTCTTTATTATTCCGCAGTCAAGGACATTCACTATGCCACCTTCGCGGAATTCGACCAGTCCGTATCCGGTGCACCTGATTGCCGTGTCTATGCCGAGAATAACCAAGGTATATGATTCCTACTGCTGGTGAATGCTTTCGAGGATTTCAGGCGAGGCATCGAAATTCGAGTATACGGCCTGGGTGTCGTCAAGTTCCTCAAGTTTCTCAATCAGGCTCAACACTTGCTTGGCGACTGCCGGATCCTTCACCTCCACCAGATTGTCGGGGGTCTGGATTATGTTCGCTTCTTCGGGAGGTATCCCGGCGGCCTGGAGCGCATTGGAGAGGGATTCGAATTTGTCGGGTTCACCCCATATTTCGGCAATCCCGTTGTCAATCTCCACATTGTCAAGTCCGGCATCAATGAGGAGTTCCATGAGTTTTTCCTCATTGGCGTGTTCGCCAGTCACGATAAAATGCGCCTTCCTTTTGAACATCCACAGGACAGTTCCGCCTCCGGCGAGCGAGCCGTTTCCTCTGTCGAAGATCATCCGCACTTCGCTTGCTGTCCTGTTCCGGCTGTCGGTGAGGCTCTGGACAAGAATCGCCACACCGCCGGGCGCGTAACCCTCATATATGATCTCATCGTAGTTGACACTGCCTTCCTCACCGAGCGCCTTCTTTATCGCCCTGTCAATGTTGGCGTTTGGCATATTGACGGCTCTGGCCGAGGCGAGGGCATTCCGCAGATTCGCATTGGCACTGGGATCTCCGCCGCCCCTCTTGACCGCAGCTATTATCTCCTTCGTTGCCCTGGAAAAAATTTTACCCTTCTTCCTGTCCGTGGCATCCTTCTTGTGCTTTATGTTCGCCCATTTGCTATGTCCTGACATAAATTCTCCGTCGGTTATATTATTTTTCTGTGAATCCTAAGCTATATCGTAATTTGGAATAATCAATGTTCAAATCATGCTGTTGGCGGAGTTTCGTCAAGCTTTGCAATCCTGCGGATGAAGGAGTCCTCAGTTTCGCTGGCGGGAGCTTCTCCCTCATATCTTATTCTGTAATAGTATGCGACAAGATCATCGAATTCATCTCTCAATATTCCTTGACTTTTGAGGTTCTGGAGGAATTCCCGTGCGGTTTGTGAACGTCGTTTCACTACTTTGTTTTTTGTGGCAAAATGTCGGCAGAACGCCTTGAAGAATTGTAGTTCCTTTTCTTCAGCCTTCCTCGCCAAATCAATGGAGGAATTGCCCGAAGATCCTTTCCTAATCGTAAAATAAGCTGAAATTCCCCACAGGAAGATAGCCAGAAGGATTAAGGGGACGGAATTTGAAAGCATTTTTTTAAGATTTTCATACTTTGATATCGCAAGATCCATTGACCTCGTAGTCATCGCAGGTTCAAGTTCCTTGAAAAGTTCCGCTGATTCGCCAAATTCGCTTGAGGCCGCGATTCCAGTATCCTGTTCCGCGACAGGTGTCACGTCGATGATCTTCCATCTTTTCCCCTTGAAGCATACCTCGGTCCATGCGTGCGAATTGTTTTTATAAAAGACGAAGACGTCATTTTGAATGTCATAGGCTCCTCCACAGTATCCGAACGCGAGCCGTACGGGAATTTTTTCTGCTCTGAGCATCATTGCGAACGCCGTTGCAAAAAGTGTGCAGTGTCCCTTTCTTGATTTGAACATGAAATCCTCGAGTCCTGATGATTTTTCCCCGGGAGCAGGTAGTTCATACTTAAATTCCTCCTTGAAAAACCTCATGATTTTATACAGTTTTTCCTCCGGATCTGTCTCTTTCCCGACTGTTTTTTTTGCCAGGGTACGAATCCTTTCGGCAAAATTGCCTTCTGGCAGATGCGAATAGAAATATGGGAGAGAATCGGGGTCTTCGGGTTCTCCCAGGCCTTCAATGTCTGGCAACTGTATCCCGCTGATTGCCACCATGGCCTGGTAGGACACATATCCGCCACGCAGAGACTTCACCGTCAACGAACTATTCTCTCCAACAGTCAGAGCTGGAAGCTTGACTGCGGTCGAATCCGGCAGGACTGGAACCCATGAATTGTTGAAGTCGGGAAGAAATACTGTGTATGGGATCTCTGCCGCATGCGCAGTGGGAACAATACGTGTCCAGCCATCGCGTTTTCCATCGTCCATGTCTGAAATTTCGTTCTTGAACCAGGAAGAGAAAGTCCATTTTTTGCCGTCGAATTCGGAGTATCCCGCATTCCTGAGGTAGAAACTCCTGAGCTTCGAGAGATCTGGCGGAATGATCTTAAGGAATGCTGTGGCGTAATTTCTCGCGTCTTTATTGATCGGTGCCTCCAGGCCGACTGTCGCGCCAGAGATATTTCTCGGGAGAAACTGGTTCATTCCTTGTCCTGCATTTTCTTTTTCTGCGTCCTGTGTGCTTTTGGTGGAAAGAAGCACAAGCGGGGGGCCGGAAGTGTATCCTATGCAGAATGCTGCGAATATCGCAAGGATGAGCGGTAGGACGGGCGGATGGCGCATTTTTGTCCCGGAGCGCAGGAGATATGGCAGGAGCCATGTCGAAGTTATGGAGGAAAGTGCAATCAGAGAAGCGCATGTTATTCGTATATTGTTGTCCCCGGCGAGGACAAGGCACACCGATGAAATCATGGCTCCGGATATCATGTTGGTGGTCTGTAGCCATGGCAAGTTTCTCAACATTCGCCAATATCCGAGCATCAGTAGAAGATGGAACAGAAAAGCGGCATTGAAAAGGAATCCGGCCATTGCAGGATAGGCGGAAACTATTGCGGCACATATTAACATGACCGGAACTACCTTTCCTGGTAATGAATCAAACGGATTCTGCATTTTCCACACCATGATTCGGACAACGATTATCCCGGTCAGGACAAATGCCGGCATGATAATATTGCCGGAGATGAATATTGCGGCCGCGAGGTCCGCGGCGGCGAGAAACCACAATGGCATGCACCATTTATCATTTTCACGCATAGGCACCTTCCAGTTCCTCCTTCAGCACCATTTTTTTCTGATAAAGTGATTTCAGCCATGCATCGAGATCAAGCGTGCAGTCGAGGCATACCGCCGACGAGATGCCTTCCACTTCCGGCTCCCACTGTTTCCTTGGCATGTTGCTGAACACTATGACTCGGCAGTTTTCTCTCTCCTTTCTTTTGAGGATTTCCAGGAGCGGGCTTATGTCGTCAAGGGGGGTAACCTCGGCACAGCTGAGGCTTGTCAGAACGTCAGTCAGTGTCTTGTAGGAGTCAACGACAATCTCGTCCCAGTTGTTGAAAGAGGCTATGAAAGAGAAACTTGTGACGGATCTGTGCAGGTGCAGGAACATTCCGGAAAGAATCCGAAGGGCATATTCGGGAGACTTCATTTTTTTGTCTTTTTCACAAAAGGAATGGAATGCAATCACGATACGGTCCGAGGACTCGGGTTCGAAATCCTTCACCACCAGTTCCTGATAGCGGGCGGAGAGAGGCCAGTGTACAAGCCTCAGAGGACAACCGTGGTAGAACGGGCGCAACCCGTTGAACTCACCGTACAGTTCCCTCAGGATGTGCTGTTGCTCGCTCCCGGCGCCAAGCCCCGGAGCGAAGAGCCTGTCGAATATTGGCGGTTCAACCGGATGCGGGAAAACAATGATATCGGCATCTGCGGCACCCGAGATCGAGTTCATGAAGAGCCCCATCGGGAAACGGCTCGTGATCCGGTATCGGAATTTTCTGAAAATTCCGCGATGCCGGACAGATCCGTCCCTCTCGTATTTTTCACAGTCCCTGATGCTCTGGAAAAAAACTTTCTTCTCATCTGAAGGTGCGAAAAAATCAGGAGTGGGCTTCTTCATGAAGGATCCGCTTTCAACAAGTTCGTCCTCAAGCTCCAGATCGTTCGAGACGCCAAATGACGATTCCATGAAAAGCTCTCCGCGCACCTTGAATGATTCCCCGACAAAGACAAATTCCGGAAGAAAACGTCTGACGCCAAACATCGGAAGATTTCGCCTGGCCATGAAATAGGCGCTGGCAAGTAAAATGAGGATGAAGATGGAAACCTGAAAAAAAGCCGAATGAAGGGAGAAAAGTCCCGACACGAATAGGAGAATGGCGATAAAAAGGAAAATGAAAAAACGCACAGTGGGCCTTGGTGTAGTACGCCCAGACATATTCCCTTCCTTTATATTCGATTCCATCGGTTCCTCTCGTTGTTAGACTCACCCTCCCAACTAGGGAGTCAAGAGACTCTAGGGACAAAAGAGACTGAGATCCATAATCCGACATCCGGATTTTTCTGCTTTCTTATCACGCTCTGCCCCTCTTCCCGCTTACCTCTTCCTGCTTGGCACTTGGCACTTACCCAATGGGCACCTTGTCGAGAATGGCTCCGATGACATTTGCAACCGAGTCTCCTCCCTTGCGCTTCAGCCCTTTCACTATCAGCCTGTGCGAGAATACGCAAGGCATGAAAGTTTTCACGTCATCGGGATATACGTGGTCTCGTCCGATCATTAGTGCTGCAGCCTGGGCGGTCCGCATCAGGGCGATGGAGGCGCGGGCGGACACACCGTGTGTCAGTTCGGCTGACTCGTGAGTGGCCTCCACAAGCCGCGCAATGTATTTGATGATGCAGTCCTCTACGTCCACCTTGCGGGCGGATTCGCGCAGAGCAAGGATTTCCGCAGCGGTGAGAACCGACTTGAGATCTTTACCAATATTCGCCTCCCCCCAGTGAAGTTTCAGAATGTTTTCCCGGGTCACCAAGTTTGTGTTTCCCATATCAATCGAAATCAGGAAGCGGTCGAGCTGAGAGTCGGGCAGGGGGAATGTCCCGCTCGAATGCAGATGGTTCTGTGTGGCAATCACAAAAAATGGCTGCTCCAGGGTGTATGTCTTTCCGTCCACGCTCACCTGCGCCTCGTTCATCGCCTCCAGCAGAGCGCTCTGTATCCGAGGAGTCGTACGATTTATTTCGTCTGCAAGAAGAATGTTTGTGAAAACAGGTCCCTGATGGAATTTGAAAGTAGCATTGCTCTGGTCGTAGATGGAATATCCGAGGACGTCCGCCGGCATCAGATCCGGTGTGAACTGTATCCTCTTGAAATCGCAGGCAAGCGATGCGGCGAGAGCCTTTGCCATCGAAGTCTTGCCCACTCCTGGCGCACCCTGGATAAGGATATGTCCCTGTGCCAGAAGACCAAGTATTAGAAGGTCTATCTCATGATCGCATCCGAGCACGACGCGGCTTATGTTTTCGCGGAGAAGTTCTATTTTCCTTCCCTCTTCCCGAAGTCCCGAAGATCCTGTCGGCATTATGGCCTCCATTAAGGTTAAACACAAATTTGCCGGCAATATATATCTTGATGTGTCGAGGCGCAATAGAAAAACATTGCACATGAAGCACAAAAAAGATTACAAGTTTCCGTAATGTGTCAGTTTTACTCCAGAGACCGCTACTGGAGGGGCGAGTTTCCGCCTTCGTATAGCTACGGCGCGACATGCCACCTCGACCACTCTATGGACGGCGTGGAACATGCTTTCAGAAGCTATAAAAAAACGGCAGTTCTTTCTGGGAACTGCCGTAATTATAATATTCGATTAATCCTCTTCTGCGGATTTTATCAGTGAATATTTATTATCCTGCTGTCTCGATGGCATCAACTTTTTTTAGAATTGTCTTTTTCTTGCCATCGGATTCTTTCACGTATCCCTGGCATTTGACTTTGACTTTCTTGTCTGCAAAGGATTTGGCATTTATTGACTTTGACATAAACGGCAGTGAAAGTGTGCCCTCAGCAGTTTCGAGAGTAAAGACCTGGTACTTCTTACCTTTTTTGCTTACCTTCTCCTCTACTTTGAGTGTCCCCTGGATTTCCATAGCCTGAGTCGGCACCGTGGGCTTGGAAGGTGCTTCCACCTTTTTTCCAGTACCAGGTGCGGCCTCCGCGGATCCTTTGTCCTCTGCGAGCACCCCAAATGCGATAAAGAACACGGCGGCCATCATCTGCAACAGAATCTTTTTCATTGTCTTCCTTCTTTTATTGGTTTGTTATTTATTGTTATGGAAAACAGTAATCCATAATATCTCGTAACTATATCAAATATGTAAAATAAAACAAATATAATATTAACTAGATAAACATAATCCCCTGTACTCCAATGGAATAAAATTATCAATTCAAGGGACTTTTTGCACAGAATGCAGGAGTATATAAATAGAGGCTTGTCGGGAAAATTGGTTTTTACGGCTGAGGTAATGATGGATTATGTCTATCAGCTGGATTGAGCAGAGCAGGTCTGGTTTCGATGAAACCAGACATGCCAAGTCTCA
>CAIQLG010000125.1 GCA_903872565.1 uncultured Lentisphaerota bacterium
TTCTCCTTTTCCTGTCCGCTTGCCGTCCTGCACAAATGTCTGTCCCACAATATGTTCTATAGTTTGTTTCTTCTTCTGAGTGAATAAGGGTCACACCTCCGTTTTTCTTTTTATTTATCTTGACATATTCTAGTTGTCGGATAAGTTACGGAAAATAACATAGGAGAGATTATGTCCAGGCCATTGCGGGTTGAATTTTCCGGCGCAGTATATCATATGACATTGTCTGAAATCGCAACCAGGTTCAACCTTAAAATCAGCGGCCTTAATACGGCAAAAGACAAGCTCTCGACAAAAGTGCTTAAAGACAAGGCGTTAAAACGTGAACTGCAGAATGTACGCAATTCTATTGAAAAAAGAAAAACGGAGGTGTGACCCTTATTTGCTTTATAGATTTGCTTGTGCGGAAGGACTTCCGCGAAGCAAATCTAGGGGCATATCTTTATATCTCAAGTGTGAAGTTCGCACCGGTGTGGAGCGGATTCAGTTTACTCCCGAGAGTCCTGTGTAATTCCGAGAACTGAATGATTCCTGTGCAGTGCCCAAGGAAAAATTGCATTTCTGAATCCGCGAAATTCGCGGCGAGACTGTTTATTTTGCCTGTGCCGATTTCGCCCGTATGTATCCCCCCGAAAAGATGCTTCAACGGTTTTTTCGACTTTCCCCTGGCATCTTCGATGATTTTGAGAATTCCTGAATGCGAGCATCCCGCGAAAAGACAGGAGGAATAATCCCCCTCGACCATGAGAAATATCTCGTGGGAGAAGTCATCGTGATCAATTTCCCCGTCAGGGTATTCCCTGAAAAGATTAGAGTGCAAATCAGGATCTGCAAATTTTGCAGATGTGAATATCATGGAATTCTCCGACATCTTCTTGTCGTCTTCGAGATAAATGGCTCGTCCCATCTCGTCCGCCTCTCCAAGAGCCTTCAAGGCGCTGTCCGGAAAACCAATGTATTTCTTTTTTCCGTTTTTCACAAAATAGCATGGAGATACAGAGTTTTTATGGAGGTATATGTTTGCATTTGACGCTTCACGTAGAGCCTTTGCTATTCCACCCCCGTGATCCATGTGCCCGTGGCTGATGACAATGCTGTCCGCACCGAAAAGTTCAAGCTCCATTTTTGCGGCGTTCCTCGCGAAAAGGGAACTCGCCCCTGTGTCAAAAAGGATGTGATGCCCCGGAGTCTCTATGAAAAGAGAAAGGCCGTGCTCCGCCATGCAGCCATTGTTGTCCGCATGATTCTCGAGTAAAACTGTTACTGACATCTGCATATTAGATCCTTTTTTAAATCTAGTGGCATGGGTACAAATATAACTCAACACAGTCAAAAAAAAATATAATTTAACAGAATATTAATTCTGTGTCTTCTGTGGTGAAAAATTAATTGCCTTTTGCTATTGACTCCCGGAAATCCTCGACCGCCTTCCAGAATTCCTCTCCTCCGTTTTCGGAGATGTTGTGACTTTCATCTTTCAGTTCGAGGAAGTATTTTGGCTCTTTCGCATTCCTGAAGAGTTTCCCGGCATGACTGAATGGGACGACATTGTCTTTTGTCCCGTGTATGATGAGAATGGGGCAGTTTATCTTGCCGATCTTATTTATGTTTTTCATTCTGTCGAAAGGAAAGACAGGTGGAAGCAGTACTGTGAACGCTGTTGCAAAAGCGCTCTCGAGAATTACGCCTCCGACTTTCTTTTTTGATGCGACTTCGAGTGCGAATGCGCCTCCGAGGGATCTTCCGTACGCGATGATATTTTCCGGTGGAACTTTCGTGTCGTCAACGAGATATGAATATGCTGCCATCACATCCTGGCAGGCGTTTTTCTCGGAAGATTTCCCTGAACTCAATCCGTAGCCTCTGTAGTCGTATGTTAGGACGGAAAACCCGTGCTTTACGAAGTTCACTGCTACGTCTTCTGTTTCACCAATGTCCTCTGAATTTCCATGGCTCATGAGAATCGTGTATTTTGCGGCGGGGCAGGGGAAGTATTTCGCACATATGAACTGATCGCCGGAGACTTTTATTTTCAGGAGTCCGTCGAAGTTGTTTTCCTTGTATGAAGACGGGTTGTTCTGGAAGATCATCTTTTCCGAGTAGAAATATGCGAAAATCGCAATGCAGACATATATGAAGATGGATGATCTTAGAAGCCTCATCCAGGTGAAGTCACCGAATAGAATTGCTTTGATTTTTTTATTCATTTAAATTTCTATCAACAATTGCGTTATATCAGCTTACGCCGAGAACGATTTTATAACCACGGAACACACTGAATACACAGAAAAAAGTAATGCGTAACTTTTTATTGCGAATTTTACTGTAGCCGCCCCCATGTTGGGGGCGAACACGGCCAACATGGCCGTGGCTACAACTAATGGAATTTATTATAATCTTGTAGGTCGGACATTCTTGCGTGCCATACCGTAGTTCTTTGGAACAAAGGATGGTCTGACACATCGCATGCAGGACTTCGACTGGCTCAGTCCAGGGAATGCCCGCGTTACATTCCAATCCTATTTTTCTGTATCTTTGTCATTTATTATCTTCAGCAATTCTTTCTTTTTGTCATCCGGAAGATTTGCACCTTCCACCCACTTTTTGCCCGCAATTGAGTCCTTGTGCCTCCATCCGGAAGCTACTTTACACAATGCAACATCTCGATCTTTTCCGTCGGAGAGTTTAATTGCCCATTCAGATGCAGCAATGGTATCTCTCCTTGCCCATTCTTCAGCTACCACTGCCAATGTGGTATTTTTGTCTTCTTCGGCTAATGACAGTTTAATCGCCCATCCAGCTGCTGCAACAGGATTTATCACCATCCATTCTCTAAGCAGTTTATCAAATTCATCCCAATCGAAATCCGGTTTTGCCAATAGTTTCTCAAGTTCTTCTTGGAATTTCTTGTTACTTTCGCTGTCACTGGCGGAAACTTTGGTGGGGCGAGTTTTGGTGGAAGCTTTCTTGTTCTTGGCTTCCGGAGTTGTCTGTTCTGAAGTAGGTAGTGGCTTTCCGTGTCCGCCGTAGTCTTTCTTGGTTTGTGACGTAGGTGGAAGCCTGTACCATGTTTCGTCTTCGGTACTGGCCGTGTTCTTTTTATTCAGAAGCACGAAGGCCAAAACTGCCAGCAGAATCAGCAGGACAGATGCGATGAAAAGTTTAGTTTTCATAATCTTAAACTTAATTGTCAAAAAGGGATGAAACCAACTGGTCTTTCGGAATTTGAAGATGCAGGGATATATCGTTCAATATGCTGTTTAAGGTTCCGACGCGTATTGGATTGTGATCAGGAATCGTTATATTATGGGAAGAACTTGGAATGTCGCGTGTTAATCTGACATGGCTTCCTGTCTGCCTTGTGACCGCATAACCGAAAGGTTTCAGGCGTTTGCAAAGTTCCCTGCCGGAAACATCACGAGGAATCTTAGACATATTGCAATATTTCCTCCTTAACGAAATGGAGACGGACTATTTTGGGGGGATTTGAGTCAAAATGACATTTCATTGCATCAATGATATTTGCCTTGAGTTCTGGCACAGTATCGGCTTCCGTGAATATTGACTGCCCGAGAGCCTCTGCGGTGTAACCACCATCGGGAGACTCTTCGATCATAAATATTATTTCGTTCATCGTCATATTATCCCTTTGGAATGAATATAACAGATTAAAACATAATATCAAGTAGCAAGGAAAAGTTCAATCCCATGTGGAGAATCTGTTTTATCTCAGGGAATTGAAAATCTTGTTGGCGCAGTCTTCGAAGCTAGATTTTTCCGGGTTGACCGCGAGTTTCGCAGATTCTGATTTTTCGTATGGGAAGGATACCCCGGCGAGAAAGTCTATTTCCCCCGCCTTCGCCTTCTTGTAGAGATCGGTCTCGTCGCGTGAGGCGCACCATTCCAGGGAAGAATCCACGAGGATTTCGCAGTATTTTTCCTCTCCGATGATGTCTGCTATCTGTGCACGGACTGATTTTGAGGGCGAGACGAACGAGCAGATCACGATCAGGCCGCTGTCATTGAGGAGCCTGCAGATTTCAGCGGCTCTTCTGAGGTGTTCTGCCGTGTCTATGTTGGAGAAGTCGAGTCCGGAACTGATCCCTGCACGGAGGCGAGAGCCATCGAGTACCACGCAGATTCCTCCGTTGTCGAAAATCTTTTTCTCGAGGATCTGTGCTATTTCCCTTTTCCCTGAGGAGACAAGCCCTGTCAGCCATATGGTCGCAGGCTTCTGCGCATATTTTTTTTCTCTTTCTTCAGGGGTGATATCGCTTGCGAATCTCGCACGTTTGCTTTGCCTGGAGGTTTCCGTGGTTATGTTCACGGGCAGTTTGTCGGACGGTTCCCTGTCGAGAATCATGCCTGCGCCTACTGTGCTGTTCGTGACCAGGTCAATGACGATGAAGTTTCCAGTCGAACGGTTCTTAATATAAGGGTCGTGATAGATTGGCTGTCTGCAAGTGAATACGACTCTTCCTATCTCGTTGAGTGCGAGCTGTCCAGATGGAATTCTGTGCAGCGTGTTGACATCCACCTTGTATCTGATTTCGTCTATTTTCGCCCTGACATGCCTTGTCGTGTGCTTTATAAGGTATTCATGGCCAACGGCAAGTGGTTCCTGTCCCATCCATACCACCATTCCTTCCAAGTGTCTGTTGATGTGGGGGATGTTGTGCGGATGGACGATCATGTCGCCGCGGCTGATGTCAATTTCATCCTCGAGGACGACAGTGACGGACTGCGGGGCGAAAGCATATCCGAGTTCTCCGTCGAAGCTCACAATGGATTTCACCCTGGTTTCTTTTCCCGATGGAAGGATTTTAACCTTGTCGCCTTTCTTGATGACACCGGATGAAACCTGGCCGCAATATCCTCTGAAAGAGAGATCCGGGCGGAGGACATACTGGACAGGGAAGCGCAGATCTATGAGATTCCTGTCGCTTGCGATGTGGACATTTTCGAGGTATTCGAGAAGGGGGGCACCCTTGTACCACGGCATATTGTCGCCTTTTTCCACGACATTGTCGCCTTTAAGCGCGCTGACCGGAATGAAGTGGAGGTCGCGGATCCCGAGCCTTGCGGAGAAATCAGTGAAGTCTTTTTTTATCTCGTCGAATCTGGACTCGGCGTAGCCAACGAGATCCATTTTGTTGACTGCTACGACCATGTGTGGTATGCCGAGCAGCGACGAGATGAAAGAATGCCTTTTCGACTGTATGATGACACCGTTTCTGGCGTCGATTAGGACGACTGCGAGGTCCGCAGTGGATGCGCCTGTCGCCATGTTTCTTGTGTATTGTTCGTGTCCTGGCGTGTCGGCGATGATGAATTTCCTCTTTGGTGTGGAGAAATATCTGTATGCGACATCTATTGTTATTCCCTGTTCGCGTTCGGCCTTAAGGCCGTCTGTCAGATGTGCCAGATCTATTTCGGAGCTGCCCGCATATGCCTTTAGCGACGCGAGGAGATCCTCGTATATTGATTTTGAATCGTGGAGGAGTCTCCCTATGAGGGTGGATTTGCCGTCGTCCACGCTTCCCGCGGTGGAGAATCTAAGCAGTCCCTTTCTTTCCTCATTCTCGAAAAACTGTTTAATATTTATTTCAGTGGACATTAAAAGTATCCTTCCCGTTTTTTTGTCTCCATGGAGCCGTCGGAGTCGTGGTCAATTACTCTTGTGGATCTTTCAGACTTGCGTTCCACTAGCATTTCCTCGATGATTTCGGGGAGGTTTTTCGCCGTGGATCTGATGGCGCCGGTGCAGGGATAGCATCCGAGAGTTCTGAAACGGCACATCACCTTCTGAGATTTTTCACCGTCTTTCATCGGGATGGGGCCGTCGAGAGGTATGAGTTGGTTGTCTCTAACGACCACATCGCGTTTTTTTGCAAAATAGAGTGGGACGATCGGAATCTTCTCCAGGTGGATATAGACCCAGACATCAAGTTCAGTCCAGTTGGACATGGGGAAGACCCTGATTGATTCGTTTTTGTTGATTTTCGCATTGTAGAGATTCCATAGTTCGGGACGCTGGTTTTTGGGGTCCCACTGACCGAACTGATCCCTGAAGGAATATATTCTCTCTTTGGCGCGAGATCTTTCCTCGTCGCGTCTCGCCCCGCCGAATGCAGCGTCGTATTTTCCTTCTCTGAGAGCATCCACGAGTCCTTGGGTCTTAAGGAATGCGCAGCATTTCTGCGTGCCATAATCGAAGGGGTTCATCTTTTCAGAGATGGCCTTTTCATTTCTGAAGACGATGAGTTTTGCGCCGATCTCCTTGACAAAGGTGTCGCGGAACTCGTACATTTCCCTGAATTTCATTCCTGTATCAACGTGCATGAGAGGGAAGGGGATTTTTGCCGGGTGGAAGGCTTTCTGTGCGAGCCTCACCATTACTGACGAGTCTTTTCCAACGGAATACAGCATTACGGGGCGCTCGAATTCCGCCGCGACTTCCCTTATTATCTGTATGCTTTCGGCCTCGAGTTGCTGGATATGTGTCAGAGTGTATTTTTCAGTTTTATTCATATTATTCATGTGTGAAGTTAGCCTCATGTTCTTGCAATTTTGAACAGGAAGTAAATTCCTCCTGCCTGGTAGACTATGTTCGGTATCCACAGGAGCAGTTCCGGGTGATACTGTGGCTTGGTGTCGAACGCCTGAAAAATCATTATCGAGATGAAATATGCTCCGGCCAATATGACGCTGAGGAAAAGGTTGACTGAAGTTTCTCTTCTCGAGGTTCGTATCGCCAGCGGGAGTCCAAGGAGAAGAAACGCAATCGGAGAAAGTCCGAGTGCGATTCTCTGATTAAGTTCGACTTCGAGCTTTGTGGTGCTCTCGCCCTTTCCCCTCATGAACTTGGTGCTGCCGAAAAGCTCCTTCAAAGTCATAAAGTGCGGCTTTTCCCCAATGTGCATCTTGTTGAAGTTCTTGCCATAGTCGATGCCGAACTCCATTTCCTTGCTGAATGTGATTCTCGGCGGTTCGTCGTTTGCTTCTGCGATCTTGACGGTCGCATTTTCGAGGATAATATTCATTATTTCTTTTTCCGAATCAACCTCAATGCGTCCCTTGGTCGCGGTGATGTCCTGCTCCACTTTTGTCCTGTCTTTCGACAGGATGAATACTTGTATGTCTTTCAGCCCGTTTTCTCCGACTCTGTCATCTATGTATATGTTGAAGTTTTCATATTCTATAGGCCTGCCAGGTTCGAGAATTGCGAGGGGGTACATGACACCAACGCCTTTTATCAGATCTTTTGCCTTGGAGGAAAAGAAGGGGGCAAGTTCGAGTTGGAGATATAAACAGAGACAGGTGAGTCCGAAGGTTATTATGATTATAGGAGATATTATCTGTAGGATAGAGATACCGCATGCTCTCATCGCCGTGATTTCATTGTCCGCAGACAGTCTTCCGAAGACAAGCATGACTGACACGAGGATGCTGACCGGGATTGTGAGGGAGAATGCAGTTGGCATGAGAAAGAACAGAAAGGCGCTTGCCGACGAGAATGGGATCCCTCTCGACATGAATTCGAAGATTTTTATGAGGTTGACCCCCATGAGCCCGAAAGTGAGCACGACAATGGCAACAAAACCTGTGGAAAGAAAGTTTTTTGTTACATAAACGTTAAGAATCCGCATCTATCAGAACCGCCTGTGATTAATCTTTATTTGGCATTACTTCCCGTCAAGCTTTATGAACACAAGCTCGGCTTTGACACCTTTTACCAGGTTTATTTTCCTCTGTAGCTCCTTCTGATCCTTTTTTGAGCCAGTCAGTTCACAGATTATAAGCCCTTTTTCTGAGCAGTCCTGGAGAACTCCGTCATGTATGCCCAGTCTCGTTTTTATAAGGCATCCCCAGGCTGTCAGCGTCTTTTGGACGTTGAGTGCAGCCGTCTTCCTTTTTCCGACTAGAATGATTAACACGGATTTTTCCATAACACACCTTTCTTTTTATATTGCGGATCAATATAATATCTCAATCGGGAATTTCCACTTAAAAAATGTAAATAAAGGACTTGAATGGACATGTCGCGATGGAACAGGAATGAAATCAGGAAAATTCTTCTCGAATGCGCGGGAAAGGGAATTGGCTATTTCGGCAAGACTCAGTGGCAGCTCAAGTCGGACAGATCTCTTGTTACAGAGGCCGACATGGAAATTGAAGGAGCCCTTGCAGGCTATTTCGACCGCCCGGACGATGGGATATATATGATAGGCGAGGAAACTGTGGCGGCGAAAAATGAGAAATACATAAGGTCTGCTTTTGCGAATACGGCTTTCATCGTTGATCCGATTGATGGCACTGCACCTTTTGCGCATGGGATTCCAACTTGGGGGATAATGATTGGCTACATGTCAAAAGGCCGACTCGAAGAGGGAGGGATCGTCCTTCCTTCGACGGGGCAACTTGTGATAAGCGACAACGGTGTGAATTATATTTCTTACTTGGGGAATGGCGGTGAATACTCTCCGTTGAAAAGATATTCGGCTCCGAAATCTCCGCCAGTCGAGGGTGGCCTGATAAGTGTTTCACAGAACATTGTGCGGGAATGGAATGTGGCCTCCACAAATCCGCTTCACGCGGTGTGCTGTTCGGCTTTCTCTTCCATCTATCTTCTTATGGGCAGGTATCTTGCGTTTGTCGGATGTCCTAAGCTGTGGGATGTCGCCGCAGTCTTGCCCATACTTTGGAACGCCGGATTCCAGGGAAGGCTTCTATCGGGGGAAACGCTAGACCCGGACGTGAACGAAAAGTGCTACCATCTCAGAAGAGACGACAAGAGGCGCTGGTATCTCCGAGATCAAATGATATTGGCGGCGAATTCCGCCAACGCGGACTATGTCGAGAGCATCCTGCGCAAACCTGGGAAGCCATGAAGAAGAGTCAGAGTGTCGAAGGGGCAAGTAGATATAAAAATTGTCATCGCAGTCAATTAAATTATGTTGTAATGCGTCAGTTTACTCCAGAAACCGCTGCTGGAGGGTCGGGTTCCACCCCGACCACGAGCGGACGGCGTGGAAGCCGTCCCTCCCAAAAAGCCATTTGCCGCCAAAAACTGACGCATTACATTATTTTGGCTATTGCCAGGCTTGAAGCTTGACATTTCCCCTTTTTCACATTATATTAATCTCCGCAAAAGAAAACAATATAACAAGGAAGTTTTAATCATGAAAACAGATCTCTCCCACAGGGTTCTTGCGGTCCTATCTTTATGCATGCTCCTGTCCTTTGCGACATCTGCACAACAGGAAGGAACAAAGAATGCAAAACCGGATCCTGACAATCCGGCATCCATCACTGGCAAAAGTGCCCCCTCCGCATACAAATGGGCCAACAAGAAGACAAAGTTGGACAAGGACGGCGACGGAATTCCCGATGCGTTGGAAACAACCCCCATCAACTTTGGCGGAGTCCTTGTCACCTTGGATCCGGAGAAAAAAGATGTGATACTAGTTGTGGATTTTGTCGGGACCGACAACGCCAATCTGCCAACGGTGGAATCTTTGGCCATTCTGCTCGCCTCCTTCAATTCCGCACCTGTCAAGGGTCTGAAGGGCAAGACTGGAATCGCCCTGCACTTAGTTTCTATTGGCTCCGGATATCCGCTTCCCAGCAATTCATCTATCGGGACTATTGCAAATGACGAGTATGACTGGTCGCAGCTCGACACGATAAAGCAAAACACCATTGCAGCCAACAATCTTGGAAGCATCCCTCATATCTATCATTACTGCCTTTCCTGCAACAATTATGGCGGTTCAGGATCTTCCGGAATCTCCCGCAACGGAATCTCGACATATTCGCAATTCAGATCTGGAGCAGTTGATTCCATCTGTTCACTGCAGGGATATCAGTCAAGTGTCCAGGCCGCCGGCATGACAGCAGGCACCATTATGCACGAATTCGGGCACAATCTCGGACTGACTCACGGAGGCTATGACCATGTCAACTACAAGCCTAATTACATAAGCATCATGAACTACCACTTCCAGTTCGACGGGATAACTGTGAACGGAGCACACTCCTATGACTACTCGAGAGTCCTCCTCAAGCCCCTTGACGAGCGGAAAATCAAAGAGAAGGCCGGGCTGGGCTCAAAGGCTAAGGGCTTGGGCACCCAGTTCTCATATCAGGGGTACCAGAATCCATTCATTCTGACTGGAGACCTCACTAAGAACGTGGACTGGAACTTCGACGGTATAATAGAAAAACAGGCCTATCCCTGGAATCTCAACTATCCGTTCGACGTTGATCTCACTTGGCTCGTCTCCGAGAAAAACTGGGACAATATCAATTTCACGGGTGGCGGCAACATAGGGGGAGCAGTTGCCAATTCAAATGTTTCTGATCTGGTCAACCAGAACTACGAAGGCCGCTTCACAAAGGTTCCGGACAATCTCAAATGTCGTGAGCTTACTGATGCCGACAAATTGGCCATCGAAACGTCTCAGAGGAAATTTTCTGTCGAAGAGATCCTTGGCCCCGGTGTGAAAATGAAAATAACAAAGTCAGGGAATCTGACACTGTACACCCTCGAACAGTAACTTGATCGTATAGGAAATTGTATTTTGACAGGATGGTCGAATGATTGGGAATTTGTAGCCACGGCCATGTTGGCCGTGTCGTCGCCTCCAACATGGAGGCGGCTACATTAGTCCCGGCAAAGCCGGCTAAGTTCATCGTATAGGAAGTTGTCTTTACTTGGACATTGGGAATTGGATGTTGATCATTGGTTCCGACGATAGGCCTACTTTCAGCGCACAGTCCTCCATGTCCTCAATGTCTTCTTTGTCCTCTTTCTCTTCGTTCTTTGTATTTCATAGAGCAGAAATATGCGACAACCCTGTTTGCCTTTAATGCGATGAATGATACTGTACCGTCCATTCAAATTGTCAGGAGAATTTAATTGAGCAAGACAGCAGAATTTCCGGAATTGTCAGTTTTGAACCAGATAAGCCATGTGCTGGTTCACCAGAGGAATGTTTCCGCTCTGCTGAAGGAAGTACTGGACATCATCCACTATCAGATGAAGGTGGATAGGGCGACACTCACTCTGAGGCGTGGCGACTATCTTTACATCGAGGCTTCCAACGGGCTCACGGAGGAGGAGAAGAAGCGCGGCAAGTACAAGGTGGGCGAGGGGATCACTGGCAAGGTAGCGGCATCAGGCAAGGGAAGAATAATTCCTGATATTTCCAAGGAGCCGGAATTTCTTGACAAGACCAAGACTCGGAAATCTGCGATACTCGCATTTATCTGTGTCCCCATCATTTCGTCGGAGGAGGAAGTGATAGGAACCATAAGCATAGATCATCCTAAGAGCACGGATGAAGAACTCAAAAAAGTGCTTAACCTGATGTCTGTGGTGGCGAACATCATCGCGGATGCGGTCGCCACATTCAGGTCGGAGATCGAGGAGAGGGAACTTCTTAAGGCTGAGAATGAACGGCTCAGAAGGGAGCTCGGCGAAAAGTTCAGACCTGGCAACATCGTTGGCAACTGCAGCGGGATGAAAATGATATATGCGATGATCGCGCAGGTTTCCGACAGCCCTGCGACGGTGCTTATAAGGGGCGAATCGGGAACCGGGAAAGAACTTGTGGCGCGTGCCATCCACTATGCAAGCCCGAGGAATTCCGCCCCGTTCGTGGCGGTGAACTGTGCGGCACTTCCGGAAACCCTGATCGAGTCGGAACTTTTCGGACACGAGAAGGGTGCCTTCACAGGTGCTGTGCAACAACGAAAGGGTCGCTTCGAGATTGCCGCAGGAGGAACTCTCTTCCTTGACGAGATTGGAGACATAAGTCCTACAGTCCAGGTGAAACTTTTGAGAGTTCTGCAGGAGAGAGTTTTCGAGAGGGTAGGGGGACACGAAACTCTGCAGGCAAATGTGCGAATCATCACGGCGACAAGCAAGAATCTCGAAAAGGAGATTCAAGAAGGCAATTTCCGCGAGGATCTTTACTACAGGTTGAACATATTCCCAATCCACCTTCCCTCGCTCAGGGAGAGGAAATCGGACATAATTCTTCTTGCCGATCATTTCCTCGGCAAATACAACACGATGTATGGCAAGAACATAAAGAGGATATCAACCCCCGCCATAAACATGATGATGTCATACCACTGGCCTGGAAATGTGCGGGAGCTCGAGAACTGTATTGAACGGGCCCTTCTTGTGAGCAGTGACGATGTGGTGAATGCACACGATCTTCCTCCTTCGCTCCAGACCGCGCAGGAAACCGGGACGCAGATCATCCCAGTCGGCGGTGCGAATTTCGCAGCCATGGTCAAGTCCTACGAGAGGGAACTTATTGTGGACGCTCTGAAGAATAACCGTGGCAACATCGCCGCCGCCGCGAAATATCTCGGAATGACCCAGCGCATCATCCACTATAAGATCAGCAACAGTGGCATTGATGTGAAATCCTTCAAGTAAGTCCTTATTCTCCAATCTCTGTTGTCTTGCTGAATATGATCTGCCATGATCGTATGACTTTGAATCCGATGTATGCCGCCAGGGCGAAGTAGATGATTTTCGGCACCATGTCCGCTATTAGGGTAAGTGCCTGCTCTGCCTCTGACTGATAGATGTCGGCTATGTTCTTGGCACTCTTATCGGGGGTACCGGAAATTTCGCCCGTCTCCATGAGGGAAAGCGCTATGGAATCCCTGTCGGAGGGAAAAACATATTTTTCGAAAGCCTCATGGAAAGTGCAGTTTTCTCCCTCGACTTTCCTGGAACATTTTAAAAATGAATTTCTTATCCATGGGTTGGAGCAGGTCTCGGCGGAGATTTTTATTGAGAGAGCAACTGGCATGCCTGCGCCTATGGTTGCCCCGTAACAGCGGAAGAACCGGACATAGTCGAGTTTTCGTATCAGCAGGCCTGCAAGCGGAATGTTCAGGATCGCAACATATAGGAAGTCCGGCAGTTCCACTCTAAATATCTTCGTTGAATGTTTCAAAATAAGATAGATGGTTAGAACAGCATATGGCAGCGACAAGAATAGTAGCACACTAAGAATCGTTTCTGCCAATGACGAACCACCAAGAATAAATGACAGGGATGGTCCGATCACGGCCGCAAAATGAAATAGAAGCCCGGGGTACATCAGCCCGGCAATGATCTTGCTTTTCATTTTACTCTGAAGCTTGAATGATTCGGCCAGATTTTTGCATATCCTGTCAATGTGTCCGGTTCTCTCTCCCACGTTAATGAGCTGGCACTCGAGCCTGGAGAATGTTCCCGGATATTTTCCCATCTGTTCTGCAAGGCCGCCTTCGCCTCGCTCTATGGAATCAGCCATCTCAGAAGTGATTTTGGAAAGAGAAACAGAATGCCTTTGCCTTAAGGACTTGGAGATCGGCAATCCGGCCTCGATCAAGGTGGCCATGGAAAGATAAAATTCTATCTTAGCTTGTAACCGTTCACGGTTACCAAATTTGACGCTGGAAATCCAGCGGATGCCTATAAGATAGCATCGTTTTTCGGTAGCTTACAAGTAATCTCTTAAAA
>CAIQLG010000126.1 GCA_903872565.1 uncultured Lentisphaerota bacterium
CCAGCACGGGAGGTATAATATGCTCCGCCATTCCAAAATGCGTGCAGTTGAAAATATATGTCAGAATGAATGCTGGAACGGCAACGTAAAGTAGAACCACAGACTTAAGACGCCAGGCTAGCGGCCCCACTGCGATCAGAATCGCAAGCGATGCCAAGTGATTGCTATTTCTGAAATCGAAAACCTCGAATCCGTTCCAGAAACAGAGGAGGATGACTGCGCCGACAGCCTGCGGGATGGAATCAAGAGCCCAAGCCATTGCGAGCGCACCAAATCCCCATATCAGGAATGCGTTCGGATAATGCTCGTCAATGTTGTAGATCTGTGCGACAAGCCATATCCCCGCACCGAACATCATTGTGCCAAGCAGATGGAACGCCTCCGAAAGGATTATGAAACGTCTACCTTTCTTCCTGAAGAAAATACCAAATCCGTGAGTGGTGAGAAGGGCGAAAAAAACAACTGCGAGTTTCGCAAATTTCGGAATGGCATCCCAGTTGTAGGCGAAAAGAAGGATTATGCCGAGTCCGAAAATGACCGCTCCGACACTTGTCAGGATCAAAGTTGCGAGATTCGCGGAAAACTGTTTCTCCGGATATAGAGAAAGGATCTTCTCCGCCTGATCGTTGGTAACGATCTTTTCGGAGCGCCAGCGCTCCATCTCCCCGGTAAGCCATTTGATATGACTGCTCATAACGATTTTTCTCTAAGTTACCATACTGTTCACATACATAACATGTCATTGACCATTGATGGAGGGCCACGCTCCGTCGTGGCCGTATTTCGCGGATGCGAAGAAACGCACCCCTCCATAAGCGCCAATCTCGGATAAACTCAAACGCATCATTAACCTACTACGATTATTCCATTTTCCAAGTAAAGCTAACCCTTGATTGAAAAATATGAATCCAGAGTATGGCCTTAATGGGAAATAGATATTCACACTGGTTCGGGATCTCAACAACAACTGGCCGAGGAGGGCATCCGCACTTATTTCATGTGGACTGTCGTCGGAATCCCTGTATCTTTCATTGGTCTCTGCCTTGTACTCGGCGGATTGATTGCCTACCTTGTTGGTAGACGACAGAGCACACAACAGAAAGGTCAAAGTGATTCTGCATAACACGCCGCTGCTCTGAACATCGCAAGGTATTTATTGAAATTCAAAAAGGATGTCCTCAAGGCGAGGTCAGGGTCCTTCAGGGTTTGTCTGAAGTGCTCCCCGGTGGAGGGTCGAATTCTATTCGACCGTACAATCGCAATCAGACTCTGATATTTCTAATCACTTTAAACTTGACTTCCTTGATTCAGTGCTATTTTATACACTTCAAATTTAAGGAAAGGCAAAATGAAAATCAAAGACAATAAGATTCATATCGGCAAGGTGGCGGTGTCAGATCTCGCAGAGGAATACGGCACACCACTCTACGTCTATGACGAGGAAAAAATCAGGGACAACTACCGGCGCGCATTCAATGCGTTCAGCAAGCATTATCCGGACTTCCGCTTCTTCTACGCGGTGAAAGCCTGCAACAACCCAGCGATCGCAAGCATTCTTGTCAGCGAAGGCGCAGGAATAGACGCTGCGAGCGTCAATGAAATCCTTCTGGCAAAACAGGTCGGGCTCGGCGGAGAAGATGTCATGTTCAGCGGAAATTTCCTCTCCGATGAGGACATCAAAAAAGGCCTCGATAGCGGAGTCATTTTCAATCTCGACGACATCTCGCTCCTTCCGCGCGTTCTCAAGTTCGGGAAACCGGAAATTCTCTCCTTCAGGGTCAATCCCGGATACGGCAGAAGCAATGTGGGGGAATTCGTAACAAATGCAGGGCCGAACGCTAAATTCGGAGTCCATCCGGATCAGGTGACACAGGCATACAAACTTGCCAAGGAAGCCGGAATCAAGCGATTCGGAGCACACATGATGCCAGGCTCATGCATAACCGATGCGGACTATTTCCCCTTTGTGACGGGGCTTCTGATGGACATCATTGGAAAGACAGGCAAAGAACTGGGAATAAAATTCGAGTTCATAGATCTGGGCGGCGGACTTGGCATTCCATACCGCGGGGACGAGGAACATCTCGATCTGGAGGATGCCGCACGCAAGGTGGCAGAAGTATTCAAGGCGAAAACCGCAGAATACGGCCTCCACCCACCCAGACTGATGATGGAACCCGCAAGATATTTCGTTGGAAACGCCGGATATGTCATCGGAAAAGTGCACTCAATAAAAAGTTCCTACAAGAAAATAATCGGAACAGATGTCGGAATGAACACCCTTTGCAGGCCAGTGATGTATGGATCGTACCATCACATTTTCGTGGACGGCAAGGAAAATGATTCGCGCGAGAAACTCGCATTGTGCGGACAACTTTGCGAAAACACCGACTACTGGGTCAAGGAAAGGGATCTTCCCTCGACAATAGCAGAGGGAGACCTGATCGTCATCGAAAACGCTGGCGCATACGGGTTCGCCATGAGCTACCAGTACAACGGACGTCTCCGCCCAGCCGAAGTCCTGGTGAAAAAGTCCAAGCACTGGCTGATCCGCAAGAGGGAGACATACAAGGACATGGTTGCAAACACCAAGGTTCCCCGCAGGCTTAAAAAAAAATAATTGCATATTCTCTTGCATAATCTCTTGATATGGATACTTGCAATATTATATTTTCACCTTAAATTCATCTTTGTTTCAACAATATAAAGAAAAACATTATGTTTGGACAATCATTAGCAAGATTTTTCTCAACCGATATCGGGATTGACCTTGGCACCGCAAATTGCCTTGTCTTCGTAAAAGACAAAGGAATAGTTCTGTGCGAACCTTCAGTCGTTGCAATCACTGAAAACACCAAGGAAATCATTGCGGTCGGAAGCGAAGCCAAAAGAATGCTTGGAAGAACACCTGGCAACATCCGGGCAATCAGACCGATGAAAGACGGGGTTATCGCAGATTTCGAAATCACCGAGGAAATGCTGAGATATTTCATCCAGAAGGCGCGCACACATGTCCCCAAGAGGAGAAGGCTCCTTGCTCCGCGAGTACTAATAGCCGTCCCGTCAGGCATAACGGAAGTCGAAACAAGAGCAGTCAAAGACAGCGCCCAGAAGGCCGGGGCAAGCGAAATATATCTCATAGAAGAACCCATGGCTGCCGCAATCGGAGTCGGGCTACCTGTGGCCGAACCATCCGGAAGCATGATAGTTGACATAGGCGGAGGTACCACTGAAGTCGCCGTCATATCCCTTTCCGGAATAGTTGAGGCGAAAAGCCAGAGAGTCGGTGGAGACGAAATGGATGCCGCCATAAGCCAGCACATGAAAAGGACTTACAACCTGATGATCGGTGAAAGAACCGCCGAGGACATCAAAATCAAGATAGGAAGCGCATATCCGCAGGAGACTGAATCAATCATGGACGTCAAGGGGCGTGACCTCATCTCAGGACTCCCTAAAACGGTCAAAGTGACATCTCAGGAAATACGTTCCGCACTACAGGAACCCATAACAAGCATAGTCGAAGCCGTCAGGGCTACACTCGAAAGATGCCCGCCTGAACTCGCCGCAGACCTTCTCGACAGGGGGATCATGCTCGCAGGTGGCGGAGCGCTCCTCCGCGGGATTGACAGGCTGATAGCCGAAGAAACCGGTCTGCCGGTATTCATATCTGAAGATCCTCTCAAGGCCGTCGCGATGGGCACCGGTGTCGTCCTGCAGGAAATGGAGACTATGTCAAGGGCGCTCGGCTCCACACGCAGGTGAACTCCTATCTAAAAAGTAAAACAGGCATTCCTGCCTATTTGTCTTTTATAAAAACTGCCTTCCCAAAGTTCACGGCCCTATTGCTCCTATCATTCCCATCATTCTCATTTTGTGCTGCCGACAATCCCTCGGATCACGACAAAATCACCATGATAATCGGACTTGCGAAGTTCGCAGATCAGATTGAATCAATTACAGAAATGACAAAGTCGCAATCCCAGAAATACATTAAGACTCTTCAACCTGAAATCGCCGGGAAATTCGAAAAGACAATAGAAGATTCATATTCCCGGAATAATCTCATTCCTGTATTCTCTAATTCTTTCAGGAAAAACTTGAACTCCAACTCGATTTCTGAAGTCTTGAAGTGGCTCGAATCTGATTTGGGCAAAAAAATCACCAATGAAGAGATAGCCGCCCTTACTGCGGAGAACGCCGCCAGCTTCAAACCAACAGCATTCACTTCTTTGCCGGATGAACGGAAAAAACTCGTCGAAAAACTCATCGCTGCCATTTCCGCAGAATCCTTCAATAAAAAAATCGCATCAGAACCGATAAGGGCAATGATGGAAAGCCAGCAAAATGCTCTCCCTCCGGATATGAAACAGAAAAAGGAAGAGCTCGACAAAAAAATCGAGGAAATGCAGAAGGATGCGCAAAAAGACTACTCATCTTCGCTCCCCTCCTCTATCGCATTCATCTACAGGAATCTCACCAACGAGGAATTTTCCAAAATGATTGAGTTCTTCGATAGCCGGGCAGGCAAGAACTTCAACTCGGCAGTACAGACCGCCCTCCTGGCAGCCTTAAATTCGGCGGCTGCGGAAACTGGACGCGGACAGGCTTCAATAATAATGTTCATCTCAAGAAAAACGAAATGAAAGCAACACGTCAGTGTTTGTTGAAATTATTTGCTGTAGCCGCCCCCGTGTCGGGGGCGTTCACGGCCAACATCCTACTACGCCAAGGCTATGTAGGACAAGTGGCCGTGGCTACAACTAATCCGCCAACAAAGATTTACACATTACAAATGAAATCCATTTTTGCAATCGTTCTTTTCTTCGCCCTGTTCGCTCTCAATGCGCAGGAAGTCCCACTCGAGCAAAAATATGCCAAGATTCTACAGAAAATGGATTGCGGTGTATATGTCAGCGCAATCGAAGATCTTAAAAATGAAATCGAAAAACTCGAAAAGCCCGGCGGGAATAATGCGGAACTCGCATTACTCTACAGGCTTTGCGGATCAGCATACGAATCACTCGAAGACACTAAGAATGCAGGATACTATTATTCAAATTTCCTAAAATGCTTCGAAGACAGCACCAAACAAATAAGCCCAGAGGATATCTATTCAATGATCGAAATAGCAGGATCCTTATATGGACATATCTTGAATGATCCGGTGAAAGCAGAAAAAATGTTCTTACATGTGAATCAATTGGCACAAAAATGCTGCAAGGAAAAAATTTCTGATGCGATTCTGTCTATTGCAAGATTCCACATAGCGAATGGCAACTATGAAAAAGCATTTCAAATTCCCACGGAGTACATGAAAAAGATGGAGGCGGAAAAAGGTCTGGCAAGTATCGAATATGCTGACAGTCTCCTGATCTTGTCGGTTTTTAAGGATAAAGTCGGTTTCTATGGTGAGACAATTTTATTGACAGAAAAAGCTTTAAGGATATATCGCGCTAAGAATGGTGAATCTGCACCGGATAATCTCATCCCACTCTCAATGCTCTTTTCTCTATATAACGGATCCTGCGCAAACTATGACAAGGCATTGGCAACACTCGATGAAATGGTTTCAATAGCACAGAAAAACAATGGATTTGAATTAAAATCAGATAGACTTTCGGAAATCCGTCCCAACTTGAGAGAGATTATTTCATTTGCTGCCTCAAAAAAAAAAGAAGACAGAGTTGATAAAATTACAGAGCTCTTGACAAATTCTCCCATAACGGACGAAAGCATGCTACTACTGAATAAGCTCGATAACGACTGCAGACGATTCGGTTTGAAGACACCCGAAAAAGCATCAGGTAAAATCCAGCAATGCAAAGATACACTAGGAGACAAACTCAGAGAGACCAAGCAGAAATACGGAATTAACTCTCTCGAGACATATAAGATCTACGGCGATTTAAATCGTTTCTATTCAAGTTCAGAAAACTCGACCGCCGCAATGAAAAGCCTGCAGGATGCATACAATATCAAGAAAAATATTTTTGGCGCGGATAGTCCGGAAACACTCTCCGACCTCGAAATAATATACTATTCAAGAACTCCCGAGGATGACCTTGAATACATAGATGCTGCCATGGAAATCGTCAAAAAACAATTTGGGGAAGAACATCCGCTATATGCATCATGGGTTTCCCGGAAAGCGACAGACATAAGTGTAAGTGAAGATGGATATGAAAAGCTCCTCCTAAAGGCTCTAGAAACCACACAAAAATACTATGGCAATGATTCGCCAGTCACTGCATATCCCTTGGAAGAACTCCTAAATTACTATTCATACAGAGAAATTCCCCCTGCCAGCGAAAAAATTATTATGTCACTCGAAAAAGCCATTGACAAGTTTCCCTGGAACACCAAGTTGAACAACGCACTTGATTCTCTCAAAAAATCCCTCCCAACCCCCACATTCGAGACGGTAAAATTCAATGACACCCTCGCCAAAATTCTCGCTTTGTACAAGAAAAATTTTGGAGCGGACAACGTTCAACAGATCCCATTCCTCATCGAGTCCATCAAATTCAAGGAAAAGGTCGGAGCTTCCCCAGACAAGCTCAAGGATATTGCTACAGGAATAATTAGCATATATAAAAAAGCCGAAGGAGAAAACAATCCCTTCGCAGCACTGTATTATTTACAGCTAAAAGAAAAATTGGAGTCCACTGATGCGGTCAGAGACGATCTGGAGTCTGCGCTTTCCGAGGGGCTCGAGATCAGCGAGAAAAATTTTGGAGGCAAAGATATTCTTACAGCAAAATGCCTTGTGGCACTTTCCGATCTGTATTTGAAAAGCGGGAAAAACCTGAACAAGGCGGAGGAATATCTCAACAGGACTCTTTTGATCTATGAAAAACTCGATTTCCTGACAACCGAACACGAGGAATGTTTGAGAGAGCTTATGTCACTCTATCCGAGAGATCCTGAAAAGCAGACGAAATATGAAAATCTTCTCAAGGAACTCAGGAAGAAATATAAATGGGAAAACGAATAGTCATCCCACAGGATGACGGATTAATGGATTTCTGGATTTCTGGATTGTTGGTATTTCTGCCGCTTTAGGTTGAAATTTTAAGATGGAGGGTTTTGTCCCGATCCTGTCGCCGGAACGCCGCCCTCCACGATTGAAAATTTAAGGAAGAGATAATGTCTAACAGAATTCAGCTCGAAACAGTTGATTCCACAAATGCCTATGCGCTTGCGAATTTCGCAGATTTGCCGGGCCACACGCTCGTCACGGCGGAACAGCAGAGTGCCGGCAGAGGAAGAAGAGGAAAGAAATGGTTCTCCCCTCCGGGAACAAATATCTACGCAAGTTTCATCGTTAAGAATCCGATCTTCCCCCCACACTGTGCGTCCTGGATAGGATGCCTATCCGCTCTCGAGACTCTTCGCCTTCACGAGCCAGACATCAATTTCTGGATAAAATGGCCGAACGACATCTATGCGGGGAAGGAAATCTGCGAATCCCGCAAAATCGCCGGAGTACTCTGCGAAACTCGCACAAGAAAAACCTCCAACCAGCGAGAAGGCATTGTCATTGGAATCGGGATCAACATCAATATGAGCAATGAAGACCTGAAGAAAATTCCGATTCCTGCGGCTTCTCTATTTTCCCTTAGTGAAAAAGTCTGGCCAGTCGAAGATATCATAACAACCCTGCACAGGCAACTAATACGACTGTCATCATTAGACAATCTGGGTGGAAGTCTTTCCGCACAGAAACGGGCGACGCGGAAGTCGCACCTCCATGAAGCCGACCGGACGATTGGCATAAATGAAGTGCGGCAGGACTTCCGCCGAACAAATCCAGGTGAAAACGAGCTTTTCCGGCTCTGGAACGAGAATAATCGACTGAGAGGACAAGAGATAACTGTATTAACAGAAAATGGCAATGAATTCACTGGGATTCTAGAGTCTTTTGATCACAATGGCGGAATAGTTGTCAGAAGCGGAACCATCGTGAAAAAGTTTCACAGCGGCGATATCAGCATAAATTGTTATTGAAAATCATAATAGTGGCGAAACTCTCGCCTTGGAAGAAAAAGTGTAGACGGGTGAAGTCATTGATATTCTAAAAGTTGCAACTAAAAGAAAAATTAAAACAGCAAAATGTAGGCTTGTCCCCGATGCCCCATCTCTGCCCACGGATTACTCGGATAGGCACGGATGGGAAAATATATTGGCGTTTATCTTGAAAAACCGGAATTCTTAACCACGGAACACACTGACCACACGGAAAGATATATCACACAAAGACACAATGACTCAAATTTTTCTAAGTTCGTGAAAATTCGTGCAATTCGTGTCTGATCAACGTCTTTTCTTAACTCAAAATCAATAATCCAACATGCCACACCGTAGTCCGAATTGGACGAAGGCGGGTAATCCAAGAATCCACCAATCCGTCATCCTGCGGGATGACTATTCTTATCTTGTGCCTCATGTGCTTTTTCGTGGCAAAGAATCCCCTTCCCGTGTGATTGGATTACCGCTTACCGACCACGGATTACACATCCCTCCCAACTTTTCTTATTGTCAAATCATAGAAGGTACGACACCAATGCTCCTTGAGATCCAATTATGTATCCGCTTGTTCCCAGTCTTCCAGGTTGAGATGTTTTATGCGCGAGAACTCTTTGGTGTTATGCGTTACAAGAATAAGTCTTCTAGACAGGGCTATCCCGGCAATAATAAGATCATATGGACCAACTGGAGTCCCTTTCCTGTCTAGTTCAAAACGAATTCTCCCGCATTGCTCTGCGATGGTATCGTCAACTTGAGCACTCTGAAAATAGGATAAAAAACTATTCAATGCCAATAGGGATTTTTGCTGTCCTGCGCTTTTATATGCACCGAAATATAACTCGAATCTTACAATCGAGGGGATGCAGATGTCTTCGTCATTGACCTCAAGGATCTTCTTGCACAAAATACTAGAAGATCCTCTAAGCAAATGGATACACACATTGGTGTCAAGCAGATATTTCACAGTGATTCGCGTTCCTCATATCCCCCTTGGGGGAATCGTTCCGGAAAATCTGGAATAAGGCCAAAGAATTCCTTTAAGCTTTTATTATTTCTCTTTAGGTCATTTTCAAGAATTATTATTATTTCAGCTTTCCTGTGGACAAAATCTTTCGGCATTTTGACCAATTCTGGCAAATCCTCATAAGTTGTTTTTATTGCATTCATATTATGACATCTCCGTTATGTATAAGACTTTTTACCTGGACTTTATCGCTAATCAAATATTTTAAATACATTGTGAGCAATGTATCATTTTAAGAGTAAATTTCAATACACTACGACAATATTTATAAAAGACTCCTGAATCCTGACTTCATGCATCTCTAACTTACCGACCACCGACCACCGACCACCGACTTCATGCCTTCCTAACTTTATCTTATTGTCAAATCATAGAAAGTAAGACCCCGAGGCTCCTTTTTGTGACAAAGAATTCCATTCCGATAACAGCCTAAAATATTTCAGGAACAAGACTTGGAGTTATTGACGAATAGGTATATATTCAGGGCAGTAAAATCGAAATGGAGACATTTATTATGAGCACATATCAGGTAAATACGACTGTAAAACCGGATGGAAGCATCTTTTTCCCCA
>CAIQLG010000127.1 GCA_903872565.1 uncultured Lentisphaerota bacterium
ACCCCCATCTCTCATTGATCTGGATACCGGATAATAGACAAAAAATATTCAACTTAATTTGACTTCCCGTGTCGCCACAAGTATAATATCACCAATTCCTAATTTCTAATTTCAAGTTTAGTAACCGTGAACGGTTACGAAAGGTATTCATGAAAGTATTAATGCTAGCACCTGGGGAGTCTACTCATTCAATAAAACAATTAAAACTATTACTTAACGAGAATGATATTGAAGTAATATATTTGGACAGTACAGATCCTCTGCCTGGAGGTGGGAATAAATATAAATATATTTATCTACCTTTGTTTAGACGAAAAAGACTTTTAAGCAAATTATTTGGATATGAATTTCTTTATGATATTGAATGCATTATTTTAAAGACATATTTGCAAAAAATTATAAAAAGGTATATTCCAGATATTATTCATGTGCATTGTATTGATGAAAGGATATTATATCTAAAAAAAGCTGGGGCTAAGCCTATTATTACATCCGTTTGGGGTACAGATATCAATCAGCACTTTTCACCTGACTCAAATCCATACTTGAAAGAATTAAAAGGAAAATGCCTTGCTGCTGCAGATTTTATAATTGTTGATAGCGGAATGATGGACAAAAAATGTGAGATTCTTGCTAGGAGACCGCTTAGACATATCAATATTCCTATTGGAATTGATACAGATTTGTTCAAACCCGGATATGAATCAGAAGTGTTAAAATTAAAAGAGCAATTAAAGATCGATAATGATTTTAAGATAATTCTTTCTGCTCGAGGATGGCGTAGTTATTATAATCAGGAGAGCATACTTGATGCATTTGCGGAAGTGCTGAAAACCTTTCCCAAAACAATATTGGTTCTTAAGCTTCATAACCATCAAACAGTTAGGATACTAGTAAATAAAATAAAGGATAAAATCAATAAATTAAATATTAATGATAATGTCCGTTGGCTTGAGGATCTTCCACTGGAAAATCTCCCAATTGTTTACAATATGTCCGATATTATAGTAAACTACCCTTCAATGGATACTCTTCCGATAACATTTATGGAAGCCGCTGCCTGCTGCAAGCCCGTAGTATCATGTAAATTGCCAACATATGAGGGAACTTTTGCTGAAAAATATTTTACCCTTGTCGATGGGCATGATATAAGCGATTTCGCGGAAGCTATAAATACTTCTATTTCACAGAGTTCTACTAGTAGTTTAAATACATTATATAAAGCAAGAGAATTTATAATAAAAAATTATGAGCAAAAGCTCTATATAAGTAAATTATTAAATATATATAAACAAATGATAATAGAAAACACTTGAGAAAATCGTGTTTTATATTATTTTGACACTAAATACGGATACATTATTGATAATATGAATAATCTTAGAACAGTTATCCTAGTAAAAATCAACCATCCTGATTTCAGCTTTCATCCTCCGATGGGTTTAATGTATATTGCAAACTCATTGAAAAAGAACAAGTTCAATGTCAAGATCTATCATATTGCCTCAAATAAGATTGAAAACTATGTTGACGAGATTATACAGATGAACCCAATATTTGTGGGCTTCTCCGTGTTTACCGGGGAAGCAATGAGAAGCTATGCTTCGATGAGTAGGCTGATTAAGAAGAAATCAAAGATCCCTGTAGTATGGGGGAACGCCCATCCCAGCCTGATGCCAAGACAATGCCTTGGTGAAGATTATATTGATTATATTGTCACCGGGGAAGGTGAGATAACTGCAGTAGAGCTGGCGAGAGAACTGGAGCATGGACACGGAGACATGTCGCATATCCTGGGACTTGGATATAAAGATCTCAGTGGTGGCATTCATGTAAATGATCTCAGACCCTTTATCACCAATATTGATGATTATAAGCCTGAATGGGATCTTATAGATGTAGAGAAATACATAACTCCCTATTTCTATGATGGGAAAAGAAGCCTTCCAATCTCAACTTCCAGAGGATGTCCCAACAACTGTGCCTTTTGCTATAACAAGATATTCCATGACAGGAAATGGAGGGCGCATTCGGCAGGATATGTTATTTCCATGGTGGAAGAGCTGAAAAGAAAGTATTCTATTGACAGCGTCATTATAAGCGACGACAATTATTTTGTGAACAAGAAGAGGGCTTTTGATATTCTAGAAGGGATAGACATGCCATCGAGCTGTTCAACTAAAAGTTCTTATTTTGATGATGAGTTTGCATCTAATTTGAACAAATACAAATGTAGGAGCGTATTGCTTGGGATGGAGTCCGGTTCGGAACACATATTGAAATCCATAAGGAAGGAATCAGATACGAAAGATAATATAAATGCAGTAAAACTTCTCTCAAAATACCAGAATATAAATGTTACAGGATCCTTTATCCTTGGATTTCCGATGGAAACAAAAGAGGAAGGCCTGGAGACATTGAATTTCATGATATCACTTTTTGGAATAAAGAAACAGATAAGATATACTCTCGGGATGTTTCTGCCATATCCGGGTTCAGACTTGTTTGCCATATCCGTTGAGAAAGGTTTTAAGCCGCCTGTCAGGACTGAGGACTGGGAGGATTTTGACAGATGGACTTCGAAGACTGGCATTGATTGGGGTATAAATTGGATATCAAGCATTCAAATCAGCCGTTTGAGAAATATTTTCATGATTATGTCGATTTGCAGGCGTAGAAATTTTATTTTCTCCAATTTCTTATATGGATATTTAAAGGCAAAAGTTGCATGTTTAAAGATTGATGGAATATTTGTTTCAATTTTGATATTATTATTTTCAAAACCTGTCAAATATTACATGTTTTTTAAAAATGCATTTATGTCCAGATAAAATGTTATGAACATTTTGCAAATTAATACTTCCGATAAGGGAGGAGGGGCAGAAGGAACAGTTTTCAACCTTTTCAAGGAATATGAGAGGAGAGGCCATAATTCCTGGATGGCTGTTGGGAAGAAGAAGACTTCAGAAAGAAATGTATTCCAAATTCCAAATTCATATAAGAACGGATTTGAAAGATATATAAAAACCTTCACTAATCCTGCAAAATTTAGTAATTGGTTTAATGGAATTGAAGACTTTGACTTTGAAGGAACACATAAAATATTAGATATTATTCCTAACCCTCCCGATATTGTACACTGCCATAACTTGCATGGATATTATTTTGATCTCCGTGAACTACCTGCAATAAGCAAAGCCACCCCTCTTATTTTGAACCTTCGTGATGCATGGCTGTTAACGGGGCATTGCTCTTACTATTTTGACTGCATGAGATGGCAAGCCGATTGTGAGTCATGCCCATACTTGTCCACATATCCGGCAATCCGTAAGGATTCATCCGCTTATAATTGGCAAAGGAAAAAAGAAATATATTCTAAAACAAACGCATATATTGTTACAAATTCAAAATGGCTTATGCATTGTGTGGATAAGTCAATGTTAAGAGGAAAGAAGCATCGTGTGATATATAATGGGATAGACCTAAATATCTTTAAGCCAGGCGATAAATCAATTTCCAGAAGAATCCTAGGATTACCTGAAAATTCTTCAATAATAATGTTTGCGGCAAACAGGGCGCAAAAAAATATTTTCAAGGATTATGACACAGTGTTAAAAGTAATTGAACTATTATCCTCACAAAAACCAGTTGACAATATAGTCTTTCTCTGTGTAGGAGCTGATAAAAAACAAATTGTTGACGGCAAGTATTATTATGAACCATTCATATCAGATCAAAGAGTACTCGCTGAATATTATAGAGCTGCAGATGTCTTTATTCATGCTGCACATGCTGAAGCCTTTGGTAAAACTATTACGGAGTCCATGGCCTGCGGCACGCCTGTCGTTGCCACAGCTATAGGTGGAATTTCCGAACAGATTGAAGATGGAATCAGCGGTTTTCTGGTTCCGCATATGGATTATGTCCAAATGTTCAACAAGACAGTAGAAATTCTCAAGCGGAATGAGTTGAGAGATCAATTTATTTCTGAAAGCCTTAAAAAGGTATCCTATTTCTCACTTGAACGACAGGCTGATGAGTTCCTTGATTATTATAATGAAGTTATTGAAGATTTCAAGAGAGGAAAAAGCTAAACCAGCTTCGAACTTCCAAAAAAAACTTCGATACAATGTTCGTCCAGTGAAGATTTACCACGAATGTCGAGAAAAATTCTGAATTTTATGGCCACAAAAAAACACATAGAGCACAAAAAGATAGAAGAAATTCTCACGCGACGTCTTTTCTTGGCGTTCTTTGCGTCGTTGCGAGAGAATTTATGTTTATTCTCAATCAACTAATGAGAATTACGCCCGCTATCAACCATCAATTTGTGCCGGTATGATAAAGAGATTGATATTCATAAATAGACATTCTGAACTCAAAATACTGGAAAAACTGTAAATACCTGTTATTCAGCAAATCGGGTTTTTCAGACGATTTAATTAAGCAGTCCAGACACGATAAGATGATTGTACTACGCAGTTAGAAGGGGACAGAGTGGTAGTAGCATAGGCCTCCGGCCTGTGTGCAGCGTAGCTCTGAAGTAGCACAATCGTCCCGATTGTGGAATTGAATAAAGATAGAAGAAATTCTCACGCAAAGTCGAAGATCCCGACACCAGAAGTGATCGGGAATTGCCAAGAAAAGACGTTGCGTAGGAAATTCGCAATGGAATCCAAATGATTTCATAGGGCACTTAGATTTAGAAGAGAGGAATTGGGATTTTCCTCTTCGGAATCGAAACGCCTGTCTGCCGGTCGGTAACAGCAATAGCGAGTTTCCTATTTGCACCTTTGCAAAAAATAAAGTCAACTTTTAGGAATGCATCAGCAAAACATGGAATTTAAATGGTTTTTTTTAGCTTCTAGATAGTAATCTATTCCATTTAGGTTATACTAATGCGGAATATGATTCATAAAAGTAAAATTATGTTTACACGTATTTTGAAAATAAATTTTGAAAACAATAATTCAGTCTTTCTTTGGGGACCGAGAAAGACGGGAAAGTCATTTTTCCTTCGTCAGCTTTTTACTGAAAGCACGTCTTTTGACTTTTTAAAATCTGATGTTCTTTTCCGATTCTCCAAGAATCCCTCCTTGTTAAGACAGGAACTCCTTTATCTGGAATCATCTGGGAGACTGATACAACCCATTATCCTTGATGAAGTCCAGAAGATTCCATCAATTCTTGATGAAGTTCATTGGATGATAGAAAATAAGAAGTGGCAATTTATTCTTTGCGGATCGAGTCCAAGGAAACTGAAGAGAGGCCATGCAAATCTCCTTGGTGGTCGCGCCTGGCGTTTTGAAATGTTCCCGCTTGTCACGGCGGAAATTCCCGGTTTCGACCTTCTTACCGCCTTGAACCGGGGACTTATCCCTTCTCATTACAACGAAAAGCACTACAGGAGATCTCTAAAATCATATGTGAATGATTATTTGAAGGAGGAGATAATGAGCGAGGGGTTGGTAAGAAATCTTTCAGGCTTTGCAAGGTTCCTTGATTCTGTCGGATACAGTCATGGAGAGATGGTGAATTTCCTGAACATATCAAGGGACTGCGGTGTAGATGCCAAGACGGTCAAGGCATATTATCAGATTCTAGTGGACACAATGCTCGGCGTATTCATTGATCCCTTCACAAAAAAAAGCGGTAGACAGATCATTATGAGCACTCCGAAATTTTACCTTTTTGATGTCGGGATTGCTGGACATCTTTTGAAAAGAGAAATACTGGAAGAACGAGGAGACGTTTTCGGCAGGGCTTTTGAACATTTCATCCTTATGGAGCTTCTAGCATACAGGAGCTATTCTGAAAAAGATTTCAAAATTACCTATTGGCGGACAAAAGATGGGACCGAGGTGGATTTCGTACTGGATGAAGGGAAGATAGCCATTGAAGTCAAAGGGGGCAGAAATATTGACAGTTCATCCCTTCGCCCTCTCCGAGTTTTTTCTGAAGAATATAGTCCAGAGAAAACAATACTTGTAAATAATGAGACTATGCCTCGCCTAATTGACCGGGTTGAGTTGACACCATGGAGAATATTCCTCAGTAATTTGTGGACAGGAAAGATTATTTAAATTTTATTATTGCAATATGATGAAATATAATATATATTTAATGCATTATGATAGATAAAAATAGAATAAAAGAGATTCTTGTTGACCAGAGAGATGAGGCTAATGTCATCATCAGGGACTGCGATGTTTCACGCGACCTGGAGACAGAAATAAAAGCAGGACTTGATGACAATCTGGTAAAAGTTGTTTCCGGTGTCCGCCGTTGCGGCAAATCCGTTTTGGCTCATCGTGTCCTGCAGGGTAAGCAATATGGATATGTCAATTTTGACGATGAACGGCTTGTAAGCGTGCGTGCCGAAGAATTAAATCTGTTTCTTGAATCTTTGCTGGAAATGAATTCAGACATGCGCTTTATACTGCTGGATGAAATTCAGAACGTCTCTGGGTGGGAACTCTTTGCAAACAGGCTCCAGAGAAACGGGTACAAGGTAATAATTACAGGGAGCAATGCTCACTTGCTGAGCAAGGAACTTGGCAGTCATCTTACCGGCCGTCACCGCATGTATGAAGTATATCCATATTCATTCCGGGAATATCTGAGAATGCGGAAAATCAACTTTGAAGAGAAAGAAACGTACAGCACAAGGACAAGATCGGTTATGTCTGCCGTATTTTCAGAATACTTTGAACTTGGAGGATTTCCGGAAATAACACGGATAGTGAACAGAAATGCTTATCTCCAGGACCTGTATGACAAGGTATTGTCCCGGGACATAGCCATGCGCCATGGAGTGAGATATATTAAGACTCTGAAAGATATTGCCCAGTATATCGCCAGCAACTACAGTTCAAAATTGTCATATCAGAACGTGAAAAATGCTTTTTCCCTTGGCAGCATTCATACCATAAAGAATTATCTCCAGTACATGCAGGATGCCTACCTGTTCTTTGCTGTCGAAGCGCATTCCAGCAAGCATAAGGAGAAGGTCAGGCTTCCAAGAAAAATGTATGGAGTTGACATCTCTCTTGTCCGAGCGCTTTCCACATCCGGACAGAAAAATGAGGGACGTCTTCTGGAGAACTTGGTTTACATAGAGATGCTACGGCGGAAGAAAACTGTGCATTATTATTCTGACCCGCAAAACAAATATGAAGTGGATTTTGTATATAATGACATGGGCACAAATGATTTGAGACTTCTTCAGGTTTGTACAGATGTCAGTGTCTCTGAGATAAAGGAAAGGGAACTGCGTGGCCTTTTGAGCGCCCGAAATGTTTTTAAGGGGATTGCTGACAGCAAGATGAAGATAATTACAATGGACTACAGAGCTACGGAAACCGCGTCCGGGGTAAATATCAAATATATTCCTGCATGGGAATGGCTTCTGATGCCATGAAGATTTACCACGAATGTCGAGAAAAAATCTGAATTTTATAGCCAAAAACTTCTTTGTCTTGCAATTTTTTCATGGTGATGTAAAATAACAATGCAAATTTACATTAATAATATGAAAAATTGGTTTTATGCCTAATGATAGTATAAGAAGAATTTTGACTGTCCCAAAACGGTCTTTTTTCCTTTTTGGGGCCAGGGGAACAGGCAAGAGTACTTGGCTCAAGCAAAAATTCCAAAATACGCTTTTTTTTGATTTGCTGAAGTCATCCCTATACCTTGAACTGGTACAGAATCCATCCAGATTGGAAGCAATGGCCGGTTCTTTACCCGAAGGTTCATGGATTGTCATTGATGAGATTCAAAAAATACCTGAATTATTAAATGAAGTCCATCGGCTGATTGAGGATAGGAAATGGAATTTTGCCTTAAGCGGTTCCTCTGCGAGAAAGCTGAAGAGAAAAGGTGTTGATCTGCTGGCTGGCAGGGCGTTGACCAGGAATTTCTTCCCTTTTTCCTTTGTTGAGATTGAAGATGTTTTTGATTTGAACATATCTCTGGAATGGGGGATGATGCCTTTGATCCAGACTTCAAGAGGCGAAGCCGCAGATCTGTTAAGTGCTTATGTTGACACCTATATAAAGGAGGAAATCAGGGAGGAAGGGATAATTAGAAAACTTTCCCCTTTCCTTAGGTTTTTGGGCGTAGCAGGGATCTTGAATGGACAAGTGATAAATTCCTTAAATATAGAGAGGGAAGCGGCCGTGCCAAGAAGCAATGTTGACTCTTATTTTTCAATTCTTCAGGATACTCTTGTCGGAACTTTCCTCCCGGCCTACAGACCGAATCTGAAGGTCAGGGAACAAAGTCATCCCAAATTCTACTGGTTCGATCCCGGTGTGGCAAGGGCGGCATCAGGATTTCTGTTCCAGCCTGTTGGCAGGCTATGGCTTGGTACGGCATTGGAAACGTTCATTTTCAATGAGTTGAGAATTTACAATCAGAGTAGCGGCAGGAATTTCCCGGTTTACTATTATAGAACTGCTGCAGGCTCTGAAATTGACTTTGTCATTGAGACTAGAAAAAAAAATCCCGATTCCAATCCACATGTTGTGTGCATTGAGATCAAATTGTCAGACAAATGGAAAAACGAGTGGGAAAAGGCTGTTCGATCCATTGCTGGGGAAAGCAATATAGAAGTGGACAGGATGATAGGAGTCTATACAGGTTCCCAGCGTTATGATTTCGGTAAGTTCCAGGTGATGCCTGTTATAGACTTTCTCAAAGATCTTCATGCTGGTAACATATATTGAAACAGCCAAGTAGCGCGGGGTATTACCCCGCAGCTTTTCTCGGGATGATATCCCGTTTAATGTTATACTTAACTTCGTGCCATTCAACTGAAAGATACATCCGATGAGAAACAGCTGATCTTATGATGGAAGATATAAATGCTTTTCAATAGTTACCCTTTCTTAATTCTAGTAATAATAACATTTTTAATTTATTACTGCCCATTGTTCAAGAATCAACAGGTTATGGTGCTGATCGCCGCAAGTGTTGTATTTTACGGTTATGGACAGCCATACTATCTTATTCTTCTTATTTTTTCCGCAACCATCAATGCCATTGCCAGTTATCTGGTACGCTATAGTAGAACACAATCCCGCAGGAAAGCCTCGGCAATTGCAGGTGTCGTACTCAACCTGGCAATACTGTTATTTTTCAAATACAACCATCTGTTGGACGGAATCGTATCTCCGTCACATGATTTTTTCTACTTCATGGTAACCCTTCCCCTTCCGATAGGCATCTCATTCTATACATTCCAGGGCATCAGCCTTGTGGTTGATACATACAATCCAAACGATACTTACGATATAAAAATTGAAAAGAGATTTTCATTACATTTCAAAAACACATTCTTCTTCAAAGTATTCTTTCCGCAGCTAATTGCCGGTCCCATAGTAAAAGCACATCAGTTCTTTCCGCAGATATGCAGAAAATATTTCAAGGATATTAATGTTTCTCTCGTATTCAAGTCGCTTGTAGTTGGCTATTTCTTAAAATCGGTCATTGCTGACAATCTCAAGGATCAGACATATTGGATTGCTTATCCATATTTTGAATTTCAGTCATCGGTCATTCTCGTAACAATGCTATTTGGATTCTCAATGCAGATATTTGCTGATTTCGCGGGATATTCTTTGATAGCTATTGGAGTTGCTGCATTATTTGGATATAACCTTCCGGAAAATTTCAATTTTCCATATATATCTGCATCAGTTACTGAATTTTGGAGGAGATGGCACATATCTCTGTCATCCTGGCTGAAGGAGTATTTATATTTCAGCCTCGGAGGAAACAGGAAGGGAAATTTAAGGACTTATCTCAATCTCATTATTGTCATGTTCCTTGGAGGATTATGGCATGGTGCTGCACTGAACTATGGAATTTGGGGATTATGGCATGGTGCCGGACTCATGACAGAACGGGTGCTAACGCGCAGAACCAATCTGGAGAAGGGAGAAACAAGAATCCCTCTTCTTGCAATCAGGATGTTTCTTGTATTTGTTTTTGTCAGCTTGGGATGGCTCCTTTTCAAACTGACAAGCATGCGATATGCGTTAGATTATCTGCTAGCTATCTTTAAAAACATTTCAGTTCCGCACAACTATGCCTTGCTTCTCAAAATAGCGATATATTCATGTCCGGTGGTTTTATATCACATAATCTACCTGATCAAAATAGGTAAAATAGAACTTTATAATGCAGTTGTAAGACATGACCATGTAATTTATTCAATTATGATTGTACTTATTATCGTCAACGGGGGAATTCCTGGTGAATTTATATATTTCCAATTTTAAAAATTACTATTTTAAAATTGCAACATTGATTATTGTCATGATTGCGACTTATAATATGGCTCTACTTGTCTGCCATCCCAGGATAACCACATTCCAGAGCCAATGGATTGCAAACTATTCGAGGGCCGAAACTTATCTTTATAAAAATCCCAGGCCAAAAGTAATAATAGTAGGATCTTCAATGTCCGCAAGGCTTCATGACGATAAACTTGACGGCGATGTCCATAATATGTCTTTTGGCGCTGGCTCTGTTCTCACTGGATTGGAAATAATTAAAAGATCCGAATATATGCCGAAACTTATTTGTGTGGAAACAAATATTATAGAACGGGGGGCTAACGAAGGTATGATAAAATCTTTGTTCACGCCAGTTGTCTGGAGAATGAAGAAACATCTGATTGTCCTCCAATATACATATCAGCCTATGAATATCGTCCTGACCCTTGTGAACAGCCGTTTTGGACAACGATACGAGGAACAAAAGAATGAAAAGCCTAATGAAGGAGTGTTCAAGGTCGAGATTGCCAGGCATCTTGAAGCGGAAGGCAGAGTCGATGGGTTGAATAATTCCAAGGAGATTTGCGAAATCAAGGAGTTGATTGAATATTTTTGTTCCAGAGGAGTCAAGGTAATGTTTTTCCAGATGCCGGTATACAAAGATATAGCATCATCTGAGAGGTACCTACAGCGGAAAAAGATTTTAGGTCTAGCTTTTAACGATATGAACGTTGAATGGAGCCAAGCCGGGAATGATTGCGGAGGCAAGTATTTGACAGCAGATGGAATTCATCTAACTCCTAGAAGTGCAGGAGAGTTCACGAAAGAATTGAATCATACTATCGAAGAAATGTTACGCAAAACAAGATGAAAAAAGTGCTAATATTCATTGTGGCTTATCACGCCGAGTCACATATTGTTTCGGTTCTTGACAGGATCCCTAAGGGAATATGGGATTCCGAGAAGTATGTCTCGGAAATATTGATCATTGATGATGCATCCGCCGACCGTACGAAACAGGTCTGCGACATGTACAAGGAGATACAGAGGAAATTCAACCTGAGGGTACTTCGAAATCCTGTCAACCAGGGATATGGGGGAAACCAGAAGATAGGATACCTATATGCCATAAAGAATGATTTTGACATAGTTGTCCTGCTCCACGGAGATGGTCAATATGCCCCAGAATACCTGTGCGGAATGATAGATCCTATAGCAGTAGAAGAGGCGGATTTTGTGATTGGTTCAAGGATGATCAACAAGTTCAACGCCTTGAGGGGGGGGATGCCGATATACAAATTCATAGGAAACAGGATACTGACATCTCTACAGAATAGGATTATCAAGGCGAAATTGTCCGAATTTCACAGCGGGTACAGGGCCTATAGCGTGAATGCTTTGAAGTCCATACCCTTCCAATATAATTCAAATGATTTTGATTTTGATACGGACATCATTATCCAAATGGTGGACAACAAATATAGGATTAAAGAGATACCAATACCTACGTTCTACGGTGATGAGATTTGCTATGTCAATGGTTTTAAATATGCAAAAAATATCTTAAAGAATTCCATTATCTCAAGGCTTCAGTCTATTAATATCATATATGAGCCTAAATTCGACTATTCACATGGCAGTTTCACATATGAATCAAAAGTTGATTTTCCAAGCAGTCACAGCTATGCATTAAGAGAGATTAAGGATAAGTCGGTAGTTTTAGATCTCGGATCAGGGCCAGGACATGTTGCTGAAAAACTAAGGGACTCTGGTTGCGAGATTCACGGTGTCGACCTATGTGCTTTGCCTCCGCAGTCCAAGGCATACAGCTCATTTATCATTCATGATTTAAATAGGCCTTTGGCAGACTTGGAATTCAAATTTGAGCGACTTGATGCAATATTGACAATGGATATTATTGAACACCTAGACTCTCCAGAGAATTTTCTGTCGGAGATAAGGAGTAACTTCAGCCGATATTCTCCAAAAGTCATACTGGTAACGGGAAATACGGCGTTCATATCGGAAAGATTATCGTTGATGTTTGGTTTTTTCAACTATGGTAAAAAAGGGATTCTTGACCTGACACATAAAAGATTGTTCACAATGAATTCCCTTAGCAGGATCTTAAGGATGACAGGATATGAAATCAATAAAATCGAAGGGATTCCTGTGCCTTTCCAACTTATATTCGGGAAGGGATGGATATCTGATACTTTGTCTATTATGAACAGGATACTGATATTTTTCAGCAAGGGTCTATTTGCATATCAGATTGCGGTTACTGCAATACCTCTGCCAACTGTTGACAGTCTTCTTGATGATGCAATAAAATCGGAAGCATGAAAACTTTAGATACATCCAGGTGGAAGACTTCAATAAGTGGATATTTTCCATTTATAATTTATTTTGTTTATTTTTCTGCTTCTCTATATCTCCTTTATATTGCCAGAAATAATCAACTTATGGGAATGCCGGTCGAAGGAACAGACCAGCTTTCAATGATTCAAGCCGCAGTTAAAATTTATGAAGGGCATTGGCTGCCAGAGGGATACAAGTATTCCCCGATATACACGACGTTTCTTTCAATTCTTGTTCTTTTGAGCAAAGGGGATCTCATTATTATGAGAATCCTGCAAGCTGCGGTCTGTTCCTTCATTCCAGTAATGATTTATAAGCTGACTATGAAAATGGATTTTGACAGGGAAACTGCGCAGATATCGTCACTGGTATATTTATTTTATGGTCCGGCAATGCTGATATCACTCGATTTTCTGAGGGCTGGGCCACTGGCTCTTTGTTCCATAATGTTTGTCTATTTCTTCATATGTTCATTAAAAGAAGATAGTCACATATATTGCTTGGTGACAGGTATTTTTGGAGGGATTTGCATATTGGGAAGGGAGAATTTCATCCCAGTAGTAATTGTATCATCTTCAATATTCATAATTGCAAGATATAAAATAAAACTCCTTCAATATAAGAAGAAAATAGCCTTATATGCATTTGGGGTATTAATTGCCGTATCTCCTGTCTCGACGTATAATCTTGTAAAATATGGGAACCCGGCCATTCTTCCAGGAAATTTCAGCAATGTCATGAAGTTTTATCACGGGAAGCCCTCTAACAAGGTCGATTCTTATTCGTTGCCGCTCAGGGCAATTGAGAAAGTCCCTTCACAGGCATATAAATTCATATCATCGTATGAAATGCCGAACAGCCTTTCATTCTATGCTCACAGAGACATTATTGATTTTCTTTGGGTATTTATTATTCCATTCAACTTAATAATACTTCTTGCTGTTGCAGGGACTTTATTATATAGACAGAATTATTATGTGGTTACAACGGCATTTTTCTGCGTCCTGTACGGTGGGTCAATGTTGTTTTTCGAGATGTTCTACAGGTTCAGGATACCTGCAGTTCCAGTTTTGGTGGTACTATCTGGCATTGGAATCAAAGGATTATTAGAAAATAAGTCCAGAAATTTAAGAATTGCACTGTTTTTTCCCATGTTCGCCATGTTTCTTCTTACCTATACAGCCCCTGATAAATTGAGGACAAAAGAGGAGAGGAAAAGCGTTGTAGCAGTGCTGATCATGAATGGCTACTATTATAAGGCTGAAAAGAGCATAGACAAATTGCTTGAAGAATCCGTGGATTCAAGGATGCAGATACAATTATTGATCAATGCGCTAAATAATGATGGACAGAATGTAAGGGCTCGTGAGATTGAAAGCAAATATGGATCAATGTTATTTGAAAATTCCAGGAATTAGGGACTTTTAAATAATAAGTGCTACAATTTGGCACTTATTATATAACAGTCCCTTAGTCCTGAAAACTATTGCTATTAATAAATAAAATATATTCCAAATGAGGTATTTGTCAAATATCCGTCTCGCATGCCTATAAGTAGCAACATCCGATCTTCAGTAATAATAATAAAGATTCATGTAGACTTGTCTTGCAAAAACACACGTATATAATATAGTAAGATACGTATATAAAGGGAAACATGAAAAATAAATTGACAGTTACCATTGAAAGGGATCTTATTCCGAAGGCCAAGGCCTATGCAAAACTGCATGGAACCTCATTGTCTGAAATCATAGAGGAGACTTTTAAAAAACTTCCTAGAAGAAAGGGAGCTTCTTTTTCTGGCAGGTGGAGAGGAAAATTCACTGTTGTTCTGAAAAATGAGCACAGATTTAGAAAACTTTCCGAAAAATATCTATGAAAATATTTATTGATACTGACATATTAATTGATGTAGCCCTTGACAGGACGCCTTTCTCAAACGACGCTTCGCTTCTCCTTGACAAGCTTGAAATGAAACAAGCTGATGGCTTTATAGCATGGCATTCACTTTCAAATTTATATTATATTTGCTCGTCTTCCATTCACGACAAGAAACTGAAGGAATATATTAAAGAGCTTTTGTCTTTTGTTTCAGTATCTGAAACAACGACTAAAGACGCAATCTATGCATTGGGTCTAAATGTCGGTGATTTTGAGGATGCCATGCAGATTTCTGCTGCAATATCATGTAAGGCCGACTTCGTTGTCACAAGAAACATACGAGATTTCAAGCACTCCCCAGTTCCACCCTGCCTCCCAGGCGAGATCATAAGGATTATAGATAAGGATTCATAATGACGGATGACAGTAATGAAAAAATACGAGTAATTGCCGATGACAGGGAAAGAAATTCCGGGGTAATTCAGTGTTTTGAGAACAGGCCTGAACTTAGCCTCGAAATAGAAAGGCTTCCAGTTGGAGATTATGTTGTAAACAACAAGTATGTCTTTGAAAGGAAAACTCTGAAAGATTTTGTGATTTCAATTTTTGACGGCAGAATTTTCAGACAGACCTCCGCAATGCTATGCTCCGACTATCAGCCAATTATCGTCCTCGAAGGTGGGATGAAACAGATTGAAGGCATGAATGTGAGGCGTTCTGCCATTCAGGGTGCGTTAATTCATGTTTCAATAAACCTCGGGATACCTGTCCTGCGTGCTATTGATTGCCAAGAATCTGCCGAGTTGATTCTGCAAGTGGCAAGGAAAGACCAAAACATTTCGGATGGAAGTGTAACAAGACATGGAAGACGACCTAAAGGGAAAAAAAGAAGTCAGCTTCTAATCCTTCAAGGGATTCCAGGCATAGGAAGGAAGAAAGCCTTCGCATTGATAGACAAATTCGGTTCTGTCGAAAAAGTTGTAAGTTCAAGCTATGAGGAACTGCTAGCCGTTAATGGCATTGGCGAAAAACTTGCGGATCAGATACGGTTTATTGTCAGTGAAAATAGGACATACAAGTATGGCCTGTAAATGTCATTAGATATGACAAAATAGACCATAAACTGATAGGTAATTTATCATGAAAAGAAATACAACTGGCAAATACATTATAGCCTTTCTGATCATATTCGCAGTATGGTCAATGTCACATCTCTTTTCATTAGGGTGGGGATTGCCGAGTCCATATGAATTTGGATGCGACACCACCAGTCCGAGATTGGATGGAAATGCGCAGGTAATGATGAAAGATGTAATGTGCTGTGAGAACCTTTCTATTAAATAAATGTCTCGACAACGATGTGAAGAGACGGAGCAAGGATTTTTTTGAAAGATACCCAAATATTGTCCCATGATTTATGAGGTGTGAAAATTAAAATTTCATTGGTTATTTTAACATTAAACGAAATCACTGGTCTAAAAAGACTATTTCATTTGATCCCAAAACATGATATTGATGAAGTTTTTGCCATAGATGGAGGTTCAACTGATGGAACAGTTGAATTTCTGAAGCGGGAAAATATTCCTGTTTATCCTCAATCTGTACTGGGGAGAGGAGAAGCATTTCATGAAGCTTTTCGTAGATCTACTGGAGATGCAATTATTTTTTTCAGTCCCGACGGGAATGAAAACCCAGAAGACATACCTAAATTTATTCCTTTTCTAAGAGATGGGTATGGGATAGTTATAGCCACACGCATGGTTAAAGAAGCTCATAATGAAGAAGATGAAAAAATATTTCGCTGGAGGAAGTGGGCGAATCTTGCATTTACCCTAATCGTCAATGTCTTATGGAACCGTGGACTCTTCATTACCGATACAATCAACGGATTCAGGGCCATAACTAGAAAGACTTGGGATGAGATAAAATTAGATGGACCGGGCTATACCGTAGAATTTCAAGGCTCTATTCGAGCATTCAAAAGAAAAATCAAGATGATTGAATTTTCGACATATGAAGGCCATCGTTTTGATGGGCGTGTAGGGTCTCCTGCCATTTCAACTGGAGTATCTTTCCTTATGATATTGCTTAAAGAGATCATAGCCTCAATAAAAAGGGTCGAATATTGCAAAGCTGGTAAATCCTAAGGTTTGCTACATACCATATGAGGCATTTATCAAGTTGGAGACAGTTGCTGATCACCTATGGATAAAACTTAAAAAAGTAAAATGAAAATATTGTCAATAAACGAAAGTTTTAATTTCCAAAGCATGGTTGCCTATGCTTATCTCATCATTCTTCCATTAGCCATAAGGATATCGGGACAAATATACCTTCAAGATATTTTTGTGCCGATTATGGGGTTGTTCTGTTTATTTATCATTTGGAAAAATCCATCAGAAATAATTAAGACTCCGTTTGTGTTCTTGTCTATTTTCATTTTTACGGCCCTGCTTTCAACGATGTTTAACTATTCCGGAATACTTGACTTGTATGAGATTTCAATCTTCATGTATATGTTTGTCCTTGTCATATTCTTCGCAAATGTCAAACTATCAGGGAAATTCCTTTATTTTTATGGACTTGCCGTTCTTTCGATAATGCTAATATACTGTTTTTCCGAATTTTTCCTCGGAGAAGCAAAAGTCTACAAGGCATATTCATCCAGCACGCTTGATTTCATATCCAGACGCTTTTATTTCACTTTCAATCATCCAAATCTTACCGGATCATTTTATGCTCTGCCATTCCTATGTCTCATTCTAGGGGCGAAATTCATGCAATCTAAAAACTACAGGAGAATAGCTATAATGGCATTTTTCTTGCTGATCTTTGCCATTCCTCTTGTTTTAACCGCAAGCAAACATATGCTTATAAGCATTGCACTGTTCCTAGGAGCAATCTCTGCTTCGACTATCTGGCCAAAAAAATTGAAAAACTCAATAAGGTACTTATGTTATGCCTTGGTTTCGGGAATATTTATTTTTTTCCTCTTGACAGTTTTCTTCCCTTTTTTTCCACTTAATTCCGAGTTTCCATATTTCAACTGCTCCACACCTGGGATGTACACAATACATCAAGATATATATGCGAAGTCTCTTTGCAGTGGCTGGAAGACACTTTTCTTGGGCTGTGGAAAGGAAAATATGATATCGATTTATCCGGCAATGGCGAATTATGATTATGTTCATATAATTCTTGCCCAGTATAAACAGGAATTTTTAATGCCCAATTTTATTTCCTATATGGATGCCCATAATGAATATTTGAATATTGGAGTTTCTTTTGGGATCATATCCTTAATATTCATGTACCTTTTTTGGTTTTTTCTGCCATTCCATAATGACACTAGAAGTGCATTTGCTAAAAATATTATCTTGTTTTTTATAATTTCAATATTTATGGTTTCATTCTGGGATGATATCCTAAGTAAACGGTGGATTTGGTGTGCAGCTGGAATAATATATAGTTTTAAAGACAGGGAAAACGAGAGTTTATGACAATTATTGATAGTATCCTACAGTTATGGCGCATTAGAACAGCATCAAAGCACCTTGCTGGGAATTTAAGATTGATTGACATAGGTGCTCACAAGGGTGAGCTATTTGAGTATCTTGGAGATAGGCTTATCCAAGGATATGGGATTGAGCCTACGTTAGATAAGCCTTTAACGCAAAACAGTTATTCCATTGTCCCGGGTTCAGTCCCAGAGATTAAACCTTTGGAGAAAAATTGGGATGCAATAACCATGCTAGCTGTCATAGAACATATAAAGAAGTCTTATCATAATGAAATAGCTGACTATTGTTATGAACATCTGAAGCCAGGCGGAATTGTAGTCATAACAGTTCCAATTCCATCTGCCGACAAGATTCTGAATTTGCTGAAGTGGTGTCGCCTGATTGACGGTATGTCCCTTGAAGAGCATATGCAATTTTTACCTGAAGAAACATTTGATATTTTTAAACCACCAAGTTTTGAACTAGTTGCAAGAGAACAGTTTCAGTTAGGCTACAATCAATTGTTTGTTTTTAAAAAGATAAGTAGATGAATATGGACTTTTCATTTGTTTTTCCATGCTTGAATGAAGAGGAATCCTTGGGCTTCTGTGTCAAAGAGCTCAGAAAATCACTTGAAGATTCAAACTGCAAATATGAAATAATCCTGGCCGACAATGGGAGCACAGACAACTCGGTGGAAATTGCCGAAGAACTCGGATGTAGGGTTGTAAATATCCGAAATAAGGGTTACGGAGCGGCTTTAAAAGGTGGAATAGAGACGGCAAATGGAGAATATGTCATTTTTGCGGACTGCGATGGAAGCTACCCCCTGAAAGACACGTTGAAACTTTATCAAAAAACTTTCTCCGAGGAAGCTGATCTTGGAATTGCATCAAGACTTAATGGCAAAATCGAACATGGTGCGATGCCTGTCCTTCACAAATATTTGGGGACTCCTGTTCTTACATTCCTGATAAATATTCTTTTCGGTGGGAACCTTTCCGACTGCAATTCCGGCTTCAGGTGTGTAAAAAAATCCACGTTTAAAACTTGGAATATCCGAGCGAATGGAATGGAATTTGCAAGCGAAATGCTCATCAAGTCTCTAAAATCGTATTCAAAAATTGTGGAAGTTCCATCTGGACTCAGAAAAGACATCAGAAAAAGACCCCCGCATCTAAGTACCTGGAGGGATGGGATGCGACATCTTCTTTTCATCTTGTCTGAAAAACCCAAAATAATGGAAGTCCCGGGATTTGCACTAATTATTTTAACAAGCATCTTCCAGATTGTCGCCTTATTGTCAGGTCCCTCAAAAATAATGGAAACCAACGTTTTTGACTATCATACCCATGCACTTCTTCTGATGGCGGGAATAATAGGTGCCCAACTTTATCTTCTCAGTTGTTTCATTTATCTGGCCGGGGTGGACAGTCCTCTCCAAATCACTAGAAAAATTTTGGAAATGGATGAGGCATTCCTGTTTTTCCTCTTAACATCGGTAATGACAGCATCTTTCCTGGCTGTCCTGTTCATTGTCTTTGTGTGGGCAAGCAGAAACTTTGGAAATCTCTCTGTGATAAATCCGTTCCTTGTGATGCTACATTTCATAAGTATTTCAGGATTCCTGTCCATAGGGCTTCTTGGAATCCACATATTCAAAAAGGCGATGAAGTGAATATCAAATGAATTATGCTGTTATCACGGCCTGTCTAAATTCCGCAAAGACAATCGAGAGATCCATTGATTCAGTCCTTAAACAGGAGATTCTGCCATATGAATATATTTTTGTTGATGGAGGATCCAAGGACGAGACCCTACAGAGGATAAGAGATAAAGAGAATAATTTTAAAAACAGTTTTAAAATTATAAATCAGATCGAAAAAACAGGCATAACCGGTGCCTGGAATATGGCGCTCGAAAAAATCACCTCGGACATAATTTTCATACTCAACAGCGATGACTGGTATGAAAAAGACACCGCTAAACAGGTTATGGACTGTTTTGAGAAAAATAAAAATGCGGGCATAGTTCTAACCTCAGTCAATTTTCATAATCCTGAAAACAACAGCACATATATCAGACACAACAGAAATTTCGGATTTTTCCCTTTTCTGATGCCCGTCCTGCATCCGGGATGCTTTGTCAGACAAAATGTATATGAAAAATATGGCTTCTATAATGATAAATACAAAATTTCTGCAGACTATGACTTCTTCTACAGAGTTTATACCTCAGGGGTTGAATTCTGTGAAATCCGCAAAGCTCTTGTAAATATGGAACTCGGAGGCACGGCAGGCAGAAATAGAGGGCTCGCAAGGATGGAGACACGTGAAATTGCCAGAAAATACTGCAATCTTACTGCCCTGCCTGAAATTGCCTATTACCTCAGAACGCTGACAGGCAGATGAAAATACTTTTTTTCATCGATATTTTCGGATCCTCCAATTTTGGAGGATCTATACGTGTATTCTATGAGACCGCCAAGATGCTCATAGGAGAAGGTCATACTATCGATGTAATCTGTAGAACAGACGGCACAACAGATGTGTTCACATTGAAAGGGGCGAATTTTTACACATACATTGATGTTTCCGGGAATTCTTTTCTAAGATTCGCCCATTATGCAAAATATTGCAGGAAAGTTTTCAGAAAATATATAAATTCAAACAGGCCTGAACTGATAATGATTCATTCCTCAACATCTGTTATGGGACTGAAAAAACATTTGTACCGTCTGAAAATCCCGATAATATATGTTTTCCATTCTCCTTGGGCTGAGGAGTACAAGGTGATTCACGGAGGTGAAAAAATGGGCGCAAGTTCTAAGATTTCATATTGGCTCAGAAAACATCACGAGGCGGCATACCTCGGTATTTCCTGCGGTATAGTGACCTTGTCCGAATATATGAAGAATCTCATGTTGGAAATTCATCCTGAAACAGCGAAAATCCCAATACGTGTAATTCCAGGCGGGGCGGACACTGAAAAATTTTATCCCGCTGAAAATCCTGATGAAGTGATAAAAATCCGGGAAAAACTATTCCTCCCGCAGAATAAGTTCATAATAATCACAGTAAGAAGGCTGATCAGAAGGACAGGAATTGACATTTTGGTCAGGGCATTCGCCGAGTTTATCAAAAAAAACTCAAAAGATTCATGTCTTGTAATTGTAGGACAGGGATCAATGACGGACGAGCTTAAAAAACTTGTTTGCGATCTGAATATTGAGGGAAAAGTTATTTTTACCGGATTTGTAGGAGAAAATGAACTTCCTTACTATTACTGGGCTTCAGATCTTTTTGTGATGCCGACGAGGGAGCTCGAGGGTTTTGGCCTATCTACTGTGGAATCCCTTGCTTGTGGACTTCCGGTTATGGGAACGAATATTGGGGGGACTCCAGAAATCCTTTCTAAAATATCTGCAAAACTTTTAATAGAAGAATGCAGTGTGAAAAGCATATATGAAGGACTTTCAAAATTTATCGAGCTTGACACGGAAGATATTGCAGAAATAAAGAAAAACTCGATAGAAGCCGTAAAATCTCTCTACAACTGGAAAAGACACGTGGCAGAAATTGTAAAATTCAGCCAAGAAATCAGTAAACCATAATTATTGATTCTAATCTCCCCCATATAAATATACGGAACCTTCTTCATTGGTAAAACATTTCCTCAGTGGAATCAAATTACATATTTCAGACTCATCAGGAATGCCGCAGATTGGAATGTCATAAAAATAGACCAGCATCCCCTTTTTCTCTTTAAGATCAAATCTTATTCTGTTAATCATGTTTTCGTAATCATTATTTGCTTTGGCTTGGGTACTTATTATTTTTGAAGGGATTCCTTTTTCAATTCGTCCTGTCAAAAAATAGATGGCATCCATTCCATTTGAATATACTGGAATGTCCTTCCCTGACTTTCTGATCATTCTTATTATCTCGGAGTTTCTCCATTTTTTCCCCGAATAACCATCCCCATTTATTGCCATATCGGCACAAAAAATAAAAGCTCTTGCCGCATAAGAGAGAATAAAAAGGATAGTCACTAGAGAAGCGATGTTGTGCAAATATGTTGTACTTTTAACATTAAAGAATCTGATTAGAATGGTTGGCACGAAAACGATGCAGGCAGCATACATAGGGGCTATTATTCTATAACACATTGGTGTATTGGCATCAATGAATGAAATTGAAAAAACAAGGAACACAAAATATACCACGGCAAACAGCAAAAAGATTTTTTGGATTTCGGTAAGACTTCCTATAATGCAGCTGAATTTAATCTTTGCTCTTTCTTTTTGAAAATAGATGAGGAAAATTGCAACAAAAGCGATAAAGACCAATGCCACTGCAAGTTGAGCCATTCTGTGGTCTTTTATGTTCTCAATAACGGAATCTGGCAGGAAAATGAAAAGGAAAGTTCTGACAAGTTGTCTCAAGTGAGCAATTGAAAACGGATGAAAGATAAAAGATCGGTTTGTTGTCGAAAGACCATGACTTGCGTTTCTTATCAGCCATAAAGCCAAAGGGAGGCAGGAAATAAACCCGTATACGAGGATATATTTTATCTTTTCGAAAAAACTTCTTCTTAGAAAGAATAAAAGATAAAGACAAGAAGCCATAATCACAGTTATCCCGACATATCTGTCCAAAACGCCCAAAGCCGCAAAAATAGCAGATGCAATAAGAATGTCATATCTTTGTTTTTCCCTGAATATGCCGAGAAAATAAAATGCCCAAAAGAGTGTGAAGATGAAAAATCCTTCAGTCCAAACTGCGGAAAAGACTTGAAGAATTATTCCTGAAAAGACGAACAATGACAATGATGCCATAGGGAAAAGCATCTTTTTTTCAGAAATTGTGAAAGTTATGATTAGAAGTATATAAGTACATGCTGCGAAACATATAGAGTTTATCATTCTTGATGCTGTCAGCGCGGTTACTCCGACAGATTGGAATAAAGATATAAGCATAGGAAACAAAGGCGGAAAATGTGAAACGGGTGCGTTATTATCTAGAGTTGATATAATTCCCTTTCCAGCGCTTATATTTTCGGCCATGTCCAGATATGTAACAGAATCTGTGCTTACACTTGGACCTCCGAGAAGTACGCAATATAGGGTAAACCCGCAAAAAATGGATATCACGATAAATATTTTATTATTTATTTCCATGACTTCTATTCAATAAGTTACCAAAGCTTTGCAGTATGTTTCCAGCCGAATATGATATCAAATAAAAAAATAAAATAAATCTAAAATTCAAAAGAGTTGTCATAAGGTTAATAATCTTTCGCATAATTCTGTATGGAAAATTGATTTTTTCCGAAAAACCAATATTAAATCCCGAATCAAGTTCAAAGATGAGATGTGGATGAGTTTTTCTTACAATTGCTGAATTTTTACCCTTAAAATATGCAAGCTTCATAAGTCCTACCAAGTTTTTTGGCATCGGGTGATAAGCCCAAGTCTGAGGAACTACACAAATTCTATATCCTGCCCTTCTCACCCTGACCCGTAAATCAGGATCCGTTCCCGAAACAATATCCGGATTCTCCCACCCCACCTCCTTGAAAAGTTTTGCCGGCATAGCCAAGCACATGTGACATACCATGTCACTGTCCACAATGGAACTCTGGACGGGGAACAAAGACCTGGGAATTTGCCTTGCCGCAGAGATCTGGAACTTGTTTGAGTCATCGGGGATCAACTGGGATGGGCCGGTCATTCCAACATCATTCCTTTCAAGAAATGGCTTTATGAGATTCTCAATGACATTTTCATTGCCCAGAGTCGCATCGTCATCAATGAAGACGTAAAAGTCTCCGGAGGCTTTTTTCACACCCTCATTCCTTGCTTTTCCATTAGGATGTATTCCAGAGACCACAATTATCTCTATGGGTTTAAGGGTTTGGCTGAGAATCTGGTGCTTCAGGATATCAATATTTCCATCCCTATGCCCGTCTAGTGATGGAATTATGACCGAAACCTTGCTGCTGCAAGCAAGTACATCTATTTTTTCAAGCGATATATTTTGCATCTATATTCTCTCCTGTTTGCAAGATTGATTTAGTTTCAGCAGTTTTGATGGCGGTTTTCTCATTGTGGTAGAGTATCATTACCAAGGCGAGAATGAACCAAAAAGCTTCCATATTAATGATGGTATAGAAGTTGGTGATTGTTACCCCATGAAAAAGTATTCCTATTTGAGCAGATAGAAAACCTAACGCCAGCCCCTTGCTGAAGCTGTCTCGGGTAGTTAAATAGAGTTTAAAAACACAGATAAAAATAACAAGATTCATATAAAGAAATGAAATTAACCCAACTATTCCAGTCTCATAAAGTTCTTGGAAATACTGATTGTCAAGGGTACCGAGAAACATAGATCCTACTCCGTGTCCGAATACAGGATAATTAAGCATTTCAGGCATTAAGCTTACCCATGCCATATATCTTGCATTGTAGGAGGAGTCTGCCTGGGCTCCCTTTGTAACGACATCTCCTATTGAAGTGAACTGGTTTTTTATGTCATTTCGATTTTCCTTTATCACAAATTCGGCTCGATAATCGGTTATCATCGTGGAGGCAAAATATACCCCCCCGAAAAATAGGATTACGAAGCTTAAGAGAACTATTTTTCTGCTCCTGGAAATAAGATAGGCCAGAAAAAGCATAGGGGGAATGCTAACGTATGCTCCCCGTGATTTTGTCATAATTATCGCAAAAAGGAAGACTGCAAATCCTATAACACACAAGGCTGAAAAACTTTTTTCCTTCACGAAAAGAAGAAGCCCGAGCGAAAGCCCGAGGACAATAAGTAAAAAGTCGGCGAGAATGTTGGCTCTACATACTCCCGCTGTTGCAGTTGCTCCTGATTCCATTTCTGCCACGGAAAAGATTAAAGACTGGCCAAGCCCTATAAATGCGACAACAATTGAAACATAGAGCAGTATTTTTACGGCAAGTCTTACTTCTTTGTAATCATCCATTATATTCAGTGTCATAAAGAAAATCCAGAAATACTCGAGTCTTTTCATTGCAAAGAGAATCCCTCCAAGCGTGTCAGTTCCCTGTAGATAACCAATGAATGTGGCAAACACAATTGCCAGCGCCATAACTACTATTCCCTTGTTTATAGGAACGCTTTTCAATATCGAAAGACTCCTCGTCTTGGCGCAGTTGAGCAACCAACCCCCAGATACAAGCAGAAGTACAATGTCCTCAACTCTTATTGTTGTAGCCCTACCAGTGGTCTCACTTTTCCCCATAGGCATATCTGTTGAAACCATCATGAAGAAAAGCATTACAACAAGTCCGAATTTGGGTTTGAAGAAAGAGCCGATTGCGATAAGCACACCAAAAAGAAGAATAAAAAGAAAATACGGATTCTCCGGAGAGAGTGAAATATAACTTCTATTATACTTATGTGGAGATATTGTCACCGCATCCACAAAAAAAGGCGAGCATAGAAGCAGAAACAGTATGGACGTGACTTTTATATATCCAGTTCCTATTGCCGGACCAGTAATCCAATTTTTATAATTATTATTTATCATAAAGGTCATAATATTTCTTCTGCATTTTTTTAAGAGTGAAGAGCCCCGCCTTCAGAATATTTTCATGTCCCATCCGATCTCTTGTGTCACTTGACAGTGCAAGTTTATCTATACAGTTACATAATTTAGCCGAATTTCCGGGTTCCACCAAATATCCATTAACATTATTTTCAACAAGATCTGGAATTCCTCCAACGTCACTTGCTATTACTGGCAGGCCCACAGCCATCGCCTCCAGTATGGCGATGCCGAAACCCTCGTAGAGAGAAGGAAGCACAAAAATATCTGCAGCCCAAAGATATTTTCTTATTTCCATGTCCTGTCCATATAAGACCAGTTTGCCACTTTTAATCAAATCCCCATTCTCATTTTCAATCTCATTTCTTGAGGGACCTTCTCCAACTATTCCAAGTTTTACATTGAGTTTAGTTGACTGAAACAGTTTTCTGAATGCATCCACTAGAATATAATGGCCTTTTTCGGCGGTCATGCGCCCGATTGAAAGGATATAGCATTCATCTTCCTCTATCCCAAGCAGTTTTCTGGATCTAAGTTTTTCTACGGGTGCACTTTTAAACTTTTCAGTGTCTACCCCATTGGGTATTATAATTGTCCTGGCTGGAGTACACAATTTAAGACGAAGTGAAATTCCATATTCATTTTTGCTTAGAACAGTCAGATATTTTGTCTTGAATCCTGCCAATCGTTCAGCAACAAAGAAGCAACTTTTCCTAAACCCCCAGTCCGGAACTCCCGGTATATTGCCATGTGGCTGATAGATTGTACCATGTTGTGTGTGAATTATATTTTTGATACCTGCCAGTGCGGCCGCATAACGGCCAAGTATGCCGGCTTTGGAGGTATGTGTATGAACTATGTCGAACCTGTTTCTGTAAAATTCACGGAAAAGCCTCCAGAATGCTGTCAAATCTGAAAAGAAACTTATGTTCCTGACAAGAGGATGGACAAATATGGTATTGTATTCCTTTCCCAGCAGTTTTTTCTCGTTGTCGTCAATGTCCTCCTCACCAGTGTATAGAGTAAAGCAGTATTTTCCCTTTGCCCCGTCAATCAGTTGTTTTACTACGGTGCTGGCTCCGCCTGGTACCATGCGAGTTATAACTATTGCTATTTTCTTCATTTCTGCCTTAAAATCTTCAGTTTTCTGGCATATTTGATTAACTGACTACCGTAAAATGATATTTCTGAACTTTTAACAGAGGATGGAGAAGCTGTTTTTAGTAGAGCTTCCTTAAATGCATCTTTGTCCAGTGCGTTTTTACGATCAATGGCAGCGGAGGTTGTTCCATTTCCTATTTCATATAAAAAATGCGCGTCACTTCCGCCGAAGCAGGCCTTGTCAAACTTTTTCGCAAGTTGTATACAACGGTCGTGGTTGACGTGATTGTGCGAGTTGTATGTCTCAATGCCATCAAACATTTCTATAAGTTCATCCGGATATTCTTCATTCCTTCTCATATAAGGGTGTGCAAGAACGGCAATGGAACCGTGTCCTCTTGCATTTTCCAATATTTCCTTGGCATCATGTGAAACAGTTTCGATTTTCCAGGGGAAATAAATCAGGATATCTCCTATTTCAGTCCAGATTTCAATCCCAGGAATTATTATGAGATCTGGATTCTTCTTTTGAAGACTGTCAAAATCTACTCGGAATACGTTATGGTCTGTTATTGCAAATCCGGAGAGCCCTTTTTTCCTGACAGCGAGTGCAATTTCTTCCGGATCGTTCAGCGAATCAAACGAAAACCAGGAATGTATATGTAAATCAAGTGTGATCATTTATTTATATTTTAGCCTGTCTAAAATATAATAAAATCCCGGCCTTGGATCCTTCCACGACCATATCCCATCCTTTATTTTAAAATTAAGACATTCCAGAAAATACTTTATAAGATAGCTTGTTTTATTAGTGGTTCCAACAAATTCCTTTAATGCAGCAAGCAGGTCAATCGCCTGGAATTTGAGTTTTACACTTACCCTATATTCTTTCAAAGGCGTAATTTCCTTACCGGCAATTATTTGATAGTGCAGAAATGGAAGGTTGAGCCCTGCGAATCTAGCAAGTGGAAGAGAACCCCAGTAACGCGGATTTATTTCAAGTATTTTAAATTTTCCATCGTTCTTGTCAAGCTTGAACTCCACCATTGCAGGTCCTGTCCAGCCAATATAGTCAAGCATCTTTCTTCCTGCATTTTCAAGCTGTTCATCCTTCACTGATTCGCAGTAGGTACTTGGACCGCCAAATATTGGATATTCGCGGAGTCGCAGATGGCCAATTCCAGCAAGCATTTTACCGTCACGTCCGTATAGGGCCGACCAGCCATAGGCCGCTCCTTCAATATAATCCTGAACAACAATATCCTTCCCGAAGGAGGCGAGCTTTGACCAGGCTTTTTTTGTTTCATCTTCTGATCGTACAATTTCATAGCGCTGGACTGGTTCCAGGAAAAGCCCCTCGTCGTCAAGTAGCTTTAAGACGGCAGGAAGCCTGATATTCCTAGGTTCTGGCATATTGTCATGGGAATAGAGTCGAGTTTCAGGAAACCCGACTCCGGCCTTCTCGGCGATTTCAATGATACTTGCTTTGTCATTTGCCTTTTTGAAAGTCTCGTTGGAAGGCAGAAGACATTTCGAGAGAATTTCCGGGGGTGCCTCCCTCATAACGGCAAGAATTGTGTTGGTTGAAACCGGGAAAATTGTCCTTGAACGGAGGCAAAGATCATAAAATTCACTGCTTTCATAATCTGTTATGGTAGCGGATTTATTGCAAAAAAATGATTTTGCTGCCAAACAGGTGTTCTTGCAGTCCTTCTTTTCGACGACAAGGACTTTTAGACCTTCAATGCCTAGACAACGTGTCAGTTCTAGGGCAACACGCTGAGCTCCGTCTGTGATCAGAGCATCAAAGGTAAAGTCCTCGGAGATATTTAACATTTATATTTTTGTCCCTAACTTTTCTATTGCCACGGAAAGAGGAACGACTTGGACATTATAAGCCAATGGGTAGGATCTAGTTCCAGGATAGATCACAATCAGCTCTTCGAGCTTTAAGTCTTCAATGGTAATATGCATTGATTTTGTCATCCCAGGGGCATCGGCACACTTAAACTCGACACCTATGCGGTGACCGTCATGCTCCAAAAACAAATCCAGCTCTGCGCCATGCTGGGTCGCCCAAAAATATGGCTGAAAAACACTTGTTTTTGCCAATATTTGATCGAGGGCAAAACCTTCCCAAGACGCTCCGTATTTTGGATTTTGCCACAGCCCTTGCATAGATTCGACACCAAGGAATGCATGCAAAAGGCCGCTGTCACGAAAATAGATTTTAGGGGACTTTACGATCCGTTTGCCAGCATTTTCGAACCATGGTGGCAGAATGCGAATCAAAAAAGTTCCGGCAAGAATATCAAGATAATGTCGGACGGTCTTACCACTTACTCCCAAAGAACGACCAAGCTCCTCCGCATTCCACACCTGACCGTGATAATGCGCAAGCATGCTCCAGAAGCGATGGAGAATTTCTGAAGAAACATGTATGCCAAGCGTATGAATATCTCTTTCCACATGAGTCCTTATAAAATTCCTGCGCCATGTCAAGGATGCCCTAAGAGAAGAGGCGAGAAAAGAGCGAGGAAAGGTTCCCCGCAGCCACAACTCTTCCTGTCGTGATATTCCTACTTCATCCAACGTCAATCCGGGTACCTGCACAAATTGAATACGTCCCGCTAAAGACTCCGATACGCCCTTTATTATTTCTGGAGAGGCACTGCCCAAAAGACAAAAGCGGGACGGAAGAGGATTTCTATCGCATAAAGGACGCAAAGCGGTGAAAATGTGAGGAACAACTTGAACCTCATCTATTACCACAAGACCAGTTAAGCTTTCAAGGACCTGTTTGGGATTGTTCATAGCCATGCGATCAGCGGCATCTTCCATATCAAAATAATGAATATCCTCAGTCCATTCGGCAATGAACTGTTTAGCCAAAGTTGTTTTGCCAATCTGTCGCGTTCCCAACAGGGCAACTATTGGAGATTCATTAATTGCATTCCAGACCAAACTTATAAGGGAGTCTCTTCTTATCATAAATTTTATCCGAGTAAATAAGGATTAATACTTCCAATATACGCGGTAAATAATGATTTTCAAGGCAGATACCCACAAAGCCTCGTATTATAATGAATTCCATATTTACCAAAGATACATTGCTACAAAAAAGCACATAAGGCACAAAAAATTATAATTTGTGGGAAAATGGTGATTTTATTCGTGACCATTTGCCTGTCCCTCGTAGCTCGAAGGGCGAAGTGGGGTGGAATTCGTGTCTGATTTCTTCAATCCATGGTAATATAAATAGCTTGCCATTTTTTCGGCTCGTTTTTTCCTGTTCAGATACAAATCCAATAAAATCAGAGGATACAGGATCCAACCAGTGATTTCTCTTACCGAAACATAAATAATATCATAGTTTGAAAATGGGAATAGGAGTGCAAAATACTCTTTGAGAATCCATATTAGACTTCCAGTCGGGCCAGAGGCAATCTCGAGTTTTTTTTCAATAAATCCTTGGAAAAGTTTGCGAATGCCGTCTGGGGTGAAGCGGTAATAATCCTTTGGATGTGCGTGCAATACCTGCATAAACGGAAGCGTTGCAAAAACAAATCCTCCTGGCTTCAAAACCCTGTGTATCTCGGAACATATTGAAGCTGGATCTGGCACGTGCTCCAGAACAAGAAGAATGAAAATTCCATCAACGCTGTTATCTGGGAAAGGCATTTTTTCTCCATCGGCAACCAGATGGATATCATGCCCATTCATTATATTCAGATTGAACACGGAATCATGCTTTATTTCGCCTGTCCCACCTATGTTCAGGTAAAGTCCTTCAGGGTCAAGACTGGAAAGCAGAGCATTTAAAATTTTTTCTCTTCCAAACCACTTGAATGGAGCTGGGGCTTTTAGACGTTGAATTGTCTGGTATGACAAGAAATGAGGAAGCAGTTCGTTGTTGTTCCAGGATTTTATCTCGAAGTCAAGCTGGTTTTTCCGATCCTGTGATAGCATGACAGGTGTTCCTTTTACTGCTTCATAGCTCATGGCACAATGGGAACAGGCGAATCTCCCAGGTTCAGGAGTAATTTCCAGTTTTGACCGACATTCCGGACATACGAGAGCTTGAAATAATTTTTTAGTAGTTGGCATAAATTGCATTTATTCAATTCAAACACTATATTCAGACATAAGTAAGAGTAGTTCGTGAAGAGCGGAATTCAAACTTGATCGTATGGGGAATTGTATTTTGGCGAGATAGTTGAATGGTTGGAAATTTGTAGCCATTGCCACCTGTCCTACGAAGCCTTGGCGTAGTAGGATGTTGGCCGTGCAGTCGCCTCCAACATCCGCCTACGCAAAGAAGCTACGGCGAGACATGTGGAGGCGGCTACATTAGTCCAGCCGTAGCCAGTTGAGTACAATGACATTAAATGTCTTTAATAAGGAAGAAAAATTTTGGATCAAAAGACAGCTATTATAATTGGTGCTGGCCCTGCTGGCCTCACGGCAGCATTCGAACTGCTCGACAAAACCAATATGAAGCTGATAATATTTGAGCAAACCTCCGATATTGGTGGCATATCCAAGACGGTTAACTATAAAGGTAACCGCATTGACATTGGCGGCCATCGCTTCTTTTCCAAATCTGATAGGGTAATGAGTTTCTGGCTGAACATTCTGCCGATGGAACAACTCGGCACCCTGACAGACCCGCAAAAAACAGATAAGGTCATGCTACTGCGCCAGCGGCTTTCTCGCATATTGTTTATGCGGAAGTTTTTTGATTATCCAATCTCGCTTACATTAAAAACCGTCAAAAATCTCGGTCTTTTCAGAATGCTCAAGATCGGACTGAGCTATATGAAGGCACAGGTCTTTGGAATCAAAGAGGAAAAATCACTAGAAGATTTTCTAATTAACCGCTTCGGAAGAGAACTTTACAACACATTTTTTAAAGATTACACAGAAAAGGTCTGGGGTGTTTCCTGCTGCAAAATAAAACCTGAATGGGGCGCGCAACGCATAAAAGGCCTTTCAATCACAAAGGCAATCATACATGCTGCAAAAGCTATTATAAAAAAGGATTTTTCAATCGGCCAAAAGGAAGTTGAAACAAGTCTAATCTCTCAGTTTTTATATCCAAAGTTAGGCCCGGGCCAGTTATGGGAAGCAGTTGCCGATATTATCAAGTCAAAGGGTGGGCAGATATTCTTAAACCACAAGGCCGTCGGTATAAATTACCAGGATAATAAAATAACTTCGGTAAAAATAGAAAATGAACAAACCGGCGAACAAAAAGATTTTACTGCTGATTATATTTTCTCGACAATGGCTGTAAAAGATTTGGTAGAAGCGATGGGACATAACGTCCCAGAAACTGTAAGAAAAACTGCATCGGGTTTATGTTATCGCGATTTTATAACAGTCGGCCTCTTGGCAAAAAAACTGAAAATAAAAAACGATACCCAAATGAAAACCATAAATAACATTGTGCCGGATAACTGGATTTATATTCAGGAGCCGGATGTCAAAATTGGAAGGCTTCAGATCTTCAACAACTGGAGTCCCTATATGGTGGCCAATGAAAATAATGTCTGGCTCGGCCTCGAGTATTTCTGCAATCAGGGTGATGACCTTTGGAACATGCCTGATGAAAAATTCAAGACTTTTGCCACCGGTGAACTTGCAAAAATAGGAATAATTGATACCGCAGATGTCCTCGACAGTATTGTTATACGGATTGAAAAAACTTACCCCGCCTATTTCGGTAGCTATGACAATTTTGACATCATAAAAGATTATATAAATGGTTTTGAAAATCTATTTTTGATAGGTCGAAACGGTATGCATCGCTATAACAATCAGGATCATTCTATGCTTACAGCAATGACTGCTGTTGAAAACATTGTCAATGGGATTACAACAAAAGAAAATATCTGGCAGGTCAACAGTGAAGAAGAATACCACGAAGAAAAGCGATAATAAAATGAACAATATTCTCAACCTCGAACGATCCTCGGGCAGCCCCCAAAAATCGCATATGATAAATCAAGTTTCCATTAGTCCTAAGTATAATATATATCTTGTAAGACCAAACTATAAAACCCATCTAATAACTCCAATACTGGGTATCGGATACATCTCATCATATCTAAAGAGAAAGGGGTATAAGCCTAAAATAATTGACGGAGTAAATTTGAATATGGGAAACTGCGAAATAGCCAAAATGATCCCCGCAGGTTCTATCGTAGGGATAAGTATATTATCAGCATATTTTAACGAAGCAAAGAGTCTTGCCGATATCTTGAAAAAAAAGGATTGTTTAGTTATCAGGGGGGGACATTCCTTTCGGTATTTGGTTTCTTGGGAAATTCAAAATATACGACAGGGTGTCTCCTTTTTTAACTCATTTTAGGAACAACTTTCCATAAAGAGGCGGATTTTCCGTCCCATTGATATATTTTTCGAATTGTAATCAATTCCTGTTACATCATGTCCCATCTTTTTTAGTTATAAATCCACTTTAAGTTCATTTATTTATCCTATACAGCAAAATAGTTCTACCTATCTTTTTGATTGGCGTATATGATTCAAGCCAAGAATAATCCTTTGTTAATTTGATACTTGAATAACTAACCGCAACCCATCCAGTTACCTTAACGTTGGGAGGCAATATTTTTAAACCTAATTTGTCGTTTTGGATACGACTATATGGTACAAAGATAGAAACCCATAATTCATCAATGCCTTGTGTTTGTATTTCTCTTTTTAACTTATCATAGTCCTGCCCCCAATCAAGATTGCTATCAACTAATATGTTTTCTGGATGAGAACCTGCGAATTCATTGAAATAAGAAATATAATCAGGATGTGATTGCAATGAACTGTAAAAAGTATATGATAGCAAAATTATAATGACATATTTATTAAGTTTATATTTACATTTTAAGTTCCATAAATAAAACAAACTATAAGCTGAAAGGATTGACATAAATGTATAAATCGGCAATATATGCCTAACGCCTATATTGAGGTTGCTGATAATTGCAATAAACATGATTGATGAAGCTGCAATTATTGGCACAAACACCTGCCACTTCACTGATTTTCTATATTTCCTTACTATTAAAAAAACACCTACAATAGCAAAAATTAAATTGATTAAAAGAGTTTTCACACATAATGCAATTGGAAAATACATCCAATCGCCAAGTGGGTATACCTTGCCTAGCAGATACCCTTGCTGTGGACAATTGTTATGCATAATTATTCTTAATGCGCCTGCAATAAAATGATTAAGAGGATAGATGTTTTTGTTTGCATATTCAATACCAGCTTGGATAAGGATATTCCGATCTCCGACATTATATTTATCAATCAATATTTGCCTTGCATTTTCAGAAATTAAAGGTCCAATATCAAACTTATAAAAAGACCAAACAATAAACATCGTGCATAAAATTATTCCAATAAAATATAAAATTGTTCTTGTTATTCCATCCCTGTTTTTCTTATCATAATATAGAGCACAGATAATTATTAACAATATTGATATTCCCAGGAATGGGATTGCTGAATATTTAGAAACTAACGTAAAGGCTAGTGAAATACATAATAATAAACCGTTAAAGATCTTCTTATCAGACATCCACTTTGTAAAGAAATATATTGAAAGTATAAATGTAGCTAAGAGGCTAGCATCAACTGTTGCAAGAGCTGAATGTGCAAGTACGGTTGGCTCCATCGAAATTATAAACACAGATATAACTGCAATATTAACATTGAACAATGATTTTGCCAAACAATACACTCCGGCGCACATTAGAATAAAATATATAATATTGGAGATACGAGCAAATTGAAAGATTTTAAGATCAATATTGCTGGGAATTGCATATGCATCATATTTACTATAATTATTACCAATATATCTATATCCTAATAAAAATGGGATTGCACTTAATGTAATTCTTGTCAAAGCGGGATTTTCTTCATGAATATCATATCCGTATCCTCCCCATAACCGATAGCTATAATTAACGTGGAATGGTTCATCAAATGTAATACTAATATCATCATACGTCAGAAATATTCTAATAACGCCAATAGCTACTATTGCTGGAATCAAGACATATTGATAAATATAGTTATTACCTTTATTAAAAGGAACATTATTAACTGAATTATCCATCGCCATTTGAAATCTTTAAGTTGTTGAATTGGCTGACCAAGTTTTTTAGACCTCAGTAAAATAATGCGAATTATAATCTTCGGCTCCACAACCAAATTGGGAAGCGTCCCCGACGTTGTTAAAATTAAAATATGATGGTTTCCTCAATCCGGTATAGATTACCGGTGGTAAAAACAAAAAATAAAGGAAACCATCATGTTGGAAAGTACATTGTTGGAGGAATTGGGTCAAGTCGGAAGCGGAGAATCTGGAGTGATATTTCGGGAATTCATTAGAGGAGCGGTAGTTTCAGCTTTTGTAGATGTGATCAGTGAAGAGGTTGATTTGCTTTGCGGTCCGAGCTACGGGCGCTCAGGTTCCGGCACTGCCTACCGTGCTGGCAGTGCCCCCGGGGTTTGCATTCTGGAAGGTCGCAGCCGCTGGTTCGTCCCCGCGTGAGGCGCAGTACTGGAGGAAGGGATAGCGAGGAGGTGCGCCTTGAAAGCTACAATGCCGCGAAGCATGCGGGTGCTGTAAGGGAGGCCATATTGCGGGCGTTGGTGGCCGGTGTGAGCGGCAGGGATCAGCGGCGTCTGTATCCTGAAAGTCCGATGACTTCAAAGAGTTCCGTAAGTCGTCTATGGGTAAAAGAAGGTGCGAAAAAGATTGGGGAGTTTCGCGGACGGGAGATAAGCGGGGAGTTTTTTTTCGGACTGATGCTTGACGGGATATGGCTGAGCGAGGATCTCACGGCGGTCGTGGCCATAGGAATGACCAGCGATGGACGCAAGATTGTGCTCGATTTCCAGGTTGGAAGCAGTGAAAACCGGGATGTTTGCGATGATCTGCTCGACAGGCTTGTCAGGCGTGGATTCAAGCCTGTCGCACGGCTTTTCAGCGTTCTCGACGGCTCGGATACACTGAAGGGAAGTGTGCTGGCGCACTATCCGGATGCCGTCACTCAACGCTGCCTCATCCACAAGGAGAAAAAGATAAGAGGATGTCTGTCTAAACGTCATTATGGCGAGCTCTTCGACTATTTCAAACGCCTGAGGAATGCTCAGGGTGCGGAAACAGGGAGGGAGATTTATAAGGAGCTACGGGAGTTTCTTGCTTCGAAAAATCTCAAGGCACTCGCAAGTCTAGAAGAGGCCGGTGAAGATATCATCGCCCTTCACCTGATTGATGCACCTGCAACCCTCAATATCTCGCTCCTGAGCACCAATTTTATCGAGAACTCGTTCCGGAATGTCCGGGCGAAGATGGGGAGGGTCAAGAGATGGAGGTCTGAAACCGACCAAGCGGAAAGGTGGCTCGCCTACGGGCTCCTTGAAGCAGAACGGGGGTTCCGGAGAATGAAAGGCTGGAAAGATATTCCAAAGCTCGTCAAGAAACTCAAGAAACCGGACGAGCCGGCTCAGAGGAAGGCGGCATGAAGGAGAAAAACATAGACTCCATAAGGATGAGCGTCGGGGTCTCCTACGGAGATATCTGTTTCCCCTCCGCTCATTAAAGGCAAAAGAAGAATAATTTAAGAAAAGAAATTTGAATTAGAATAAAAGACAATGCAGTATAACAAAGGAAACCATCTAAATTTTAACAATCAAAGGGACATCCCCGGTATACTTCGACATTTTATGAAATTTGGAGCACAAATTTATATAGTTGCAAAAAAGAAATGATTAAGTTTATAAAGAAACTAATTCCGTCAACCGATATCGAGGCATTTTATGTTACGCTTTTAATTTGTCTTACTTTATGCTTCTTTTATCTTTCTGTTGTTTCGCCTATGACAGGCATGAGCAGAAACTTCGGTGCATGTCACGACGGCTATATCCAACTTGCCCGCAATATTGTCGCCGGCAATGGATATGTGTTTGAAAAAGGTGGTCCGCCGGTTCTTCATCGGCCACCTTTATATCCTTTGTTTCTTATCCCGGTAGCATTGTTTCCGGATAATTTACAACAATATATTATCATAGTTCCGCAAGGTATTCTTGTCGGTCTTATCGGTATGATGATATTTAAAATCGCAAGACAATTATACAATCAGAATGTTGGGAAAATAGCACTTTTGATCTTCCTGATAAATCCTTGGCTTTACCTAAATGCCAAAAATCCTACGACGGCAATTTTGCAGGCGTTTTTATATATAATCTTTGCATATTTTACTGTGCTGGAATTATTTAATAAGTCCGGGCTAAAACCACTCCAAATGGGTTTAATTATTGGTGTTGTAGGTGCAGGGCTTGCACTAACGCATGCGGCTATGTTGCCGTTAATTGTGCTACTAATTGGAATTTTGTTCACAACATCCTTGATTAAAAACCAAAAAAAGATATCGACAACTGTTTCAGCAGTGTTGCTTATGATTTGTCTTATTGCCCCCTGGACTTACAGAAATTGGATTGTATTTGACAGATTTATTCCTGTCTCTGGCGGAGCGGGACTTGCATATTTTAATGGTAATGTTCACTGGTTGGGTATTGAAGCAGAGCCTCAAAAGGCTGGTGAAAGCTATATTGATGCAAGTTTAAGAGTTTTAGGAATAGAAGGCACTGAACAAACAAGAACACAATGGTCTGGTTTTAAAGACATTAACCTGGAAGACTTTGCCAATAAAAAAATGATTGGACATATGAAAAGTCATCCTATTTTATTTTTGAAGAAGTTTATTTTAAACGCCGTAGAATACTATTTTCCGGCTTTTACAACACCTTTTCTTGCAATTAAGCCTATAACTAGATCTGTAGCGGCTGAACAATGGGGTTTAAGCATTTTTCATTTATTTTTGTGGATAACAGCGACAATTGGGATTTTTTGCTGTCCTCGCAAAGGATTGTTATTATTTTTCGGTATAATTATTTATTCAGCTTGGTACTTTCCATTTGCTACTATCATTGGACATAGTCTTTACACTTTTGGCACAATACCTTTTCTTTGCGTAATATCCGCAGTCGGAATTATAAGAATTACAAATGGACATCGTGCCATTATTGGCAGACTTCAGTGAATATTCATAAACGAACGGAGTTGCCCCGTAAAAATGTTTAGCCTGAAAAGAATATCTCACATATCCATATTTTTGCTTTTCATCTATGTTGCAAAAAGCCTGCTTGCTGTTGCGCTCAGGACATCGATGGCGGCATGTTTCGGTGCTGGGGCTGAGACAGATGCGTACTTCGCAGCATTTACTATACCTCAAACACTAAGCGATTTTTTTATTGGAGGTATAATGTTTATCGCCATTATTCCAGTTTTCCAGAAAAGAAAGGCTGAGGTTGGAGAGGTTGAAGCTTCAAGAGATATCTCATCTCTTTTAAGTTTCTCAATGCTGGTTCTTGCCGGAATAACCCTTTTATATTGTTTTTTAGTCCCATTCTTAACCCCTATTATATTTTCAGGTTTCAAAGGACATAAGCTTGAGCTGACAATAAGATTGTCCCTGATTTTCTCGCCTGCAATAATTCTTATGGGGCTTTCACTTGTTTATACTTCGCTCTATCATTCTTTCAGGGATTTTTTTATTCCGTCAATAGCGGCTCTTGCGTTCCCGATAAGCTCTTTGTTGTCAATATGGTTTCTGCCTGAATCCTGGGGTATAGAAAGGCTCATTTATGGAAATCTGGGAGGTTCCGCATCAGGTCTTGTAATAATGATGATCCTCATTAACAGGAGGATCAAATGGCGCTGGAACTTGGATTTATCGAATCCGGTAATAAAATCAGTATTTTTGCTTTCATGGCCGGTTGTTCTGGAATGCATATTCTCAAGGATGGTTCCTGTTATTCATAAGAATATAGCGTCTGGGCTTCCTGAAAAAAATGCCATTACCCTGATTGAACTGTCCTCATTTGTTATAGGGTCAATAATAGGCTTCATCTCTGGGCCAATATCCACAGCAATATATCCTTTGATGGGACAGCAGAACATCGAAAATGACGAGAAGACAGTTTTTCAGACATTTTTCAAATCACTAAATGTAATCTTCTTTCTTACTGTTCCATTCAATATCCTTTTGCTTACGGAATCCAGGGAAATAGTCGGATTGCTATTCGGATATGGCAAGTTTACTCAAAACGACTGTTTTATTACATCAAACATAATAATGATATCATCGTTCGTAATACTTCCATATTGTTTCCTCAACCTTGCAGGAAAGATTTTCTTTATATATAACGACACAAAATCCATCTCATATTGTACTATCTCAGTAGTTTGTATTTTTATTCCTATCTTTTATCTTGCAGCTTATTTTGGTGGATTATACTGGCTTGTTGTTTCTGCTGTGGTTTGTTGTCTGATAGGGAACGTCGGTACTTATCTGATTCTAAAATTAAAGCACCGGAATATTTCTTTTCGTGAACCAATGGTTTACCTGTTAGAGATAATTATCTGTGGAGTTGCAATGGGAGCTGTGATTGTCTTGTTGAATTTCTTCTTAAATAAATTATCATTGCCGATCTGTGTAAAATTTATCATGTCCTCTTTTGGAGGCGCAGTTGCGTATTTTATGGCATGTAGGGTGCTAAAAATAGATGAGCTAAGCTATATAATTAAAAGAATTCCAGGATTCAAGGGATAATAGCCTACAATTAAAGGATTATGAAAAAGATTTTAATCATAAGCTCTGAATATCCATATCCCCAGAAATGCGGATTTACTGTCCGAGTAGGAGATATGTGTACTCATCTTGCAAATCATTTCGAACTCCATTTCTTCATCTTCGGTCCCCATCAGTCAATTGACAATCTTCAGAATAAGGGAAAATTTGGTAAAATCTTCTCTTCAGACATGCTCTCGGGGTTTTTGAAGACTACAAACAAACTTGGATACAGAATGGCAAGGAAAGTATTTCCCCCGCATTTCGACAGCAAGAGGTATGCCCCCGATTCTATCCTGAAAGAAATTTCGTATATTCAACAAAAGGAAAATTACGAAGCATGTATTGTGCATACACCACTTCTGGGACGTTGCCTTCAAGCTTTCCCAGGCACTGTCGTCAGAATAATTGACTCCCATGATATCTGGCATCAGAAATATCTTAATTTCAAGTCTCTCGGTTATGGGAAGCTTCTTTCTCAATTTAGAAATAAGGACAAGGAGATAAATCTTTACAGGTCGGTTGATCTTGTCCTTGCCATTTCTCTATGGGATCATAAATACCTGGTCGAGCATGGAGTGAATTCAATATATACTCCTGTTTCCTTCAAACCGGAACCACTCCCGGCAAAGGAGCCTACAGGTCATGACCTGTTGTATGCGTCAGGAAAGGGGATTACAAATATTGACGCTTTGCATTATTTCATCGGAAAGATAATGCCCATTGTGAAAAGACAGATCCCATATTTGAGGTTGAAAATATCTAATGTTTCAGACGAGATAAGGAATAAATATTCTGGGCGTCCTGATATTGTATTCCTTCCTTTCTTCGATGATGCCCATGATGCTTATAGGGGAGCTGATATTGTAATTGTTCCGCTAAGGTACGCCAGTGGGCTAAAAATCAAAGTACTTGAAAGCTTTTCACTTGGAAAACCAACAATTGTGTCGCCTGCCGCCGCACAGGGTATCCCAGTCGCTGAATATGCACAGGAAAGAATTTCAATAAATCCAGATATCTTTGCCGAGGAACTGATAAATGCTTTAAGGGATCAAAGATACAGGAAAAAACTTTCAATGAGTGGATTGGCCATTATAAATAATAATTATTCACCTGAACTTGTATACAAAGACATTATAAACCACATATTTCATGAAAAATCGCCATAAACACTCATTAAATACAAGATGGGGCCTCTGTGATGCTGAATACAGTACGAAAAACGGGTTCAGTGTCTTGCAATTTCAAAGGGATCGAAAATCATTAAAAGTCATGTTGCAGCTCTTGATTTGTTGTCGTCCACTGTTATTTTACACTTAGATTTGTCATAAGTACATTACATGAGGTGCTTCAAGATGAAAGTGATGATTCTGGCAGGTGGACATGGAACCCGCCTAAGTGAAGAGACAGTCTTGAAACCCAAACCGATGGTCGAGATTGGGGGCAAGCCCATCTTGTGGCACATAATGAAAATATACTCGCATTTTGGTTATAATGAATTCATAATTCTCCTTGGATACAAAGGAGATGTGATAAAAAAATACTTCATGGACTATTTTCTTCACCAGAGCGATCTTACAATAGACCTTTCATCCAACGTAATTAAATATCACAATAGCGAATCCGAACCATGGAAGGTTACTCTTCTTGACACTGGCTTGGACACGATGACAGGGGGACGTATCTTAAGAGCAAAAAAATTTGTCGAGGGTGAAACTTTCATGCTGACATATGGAGATGGAGTGGCCGACATAGACATAGGCAAGCTTGTCGAATTCCACCACTCACATGGACAGACAGTTACTGTCAGTTCGATACAGCCGGAGAATCGTTTTGGAGTTATAGAAGCAGACAGTACCGGGCGCATATCGAAATTTACGGAGAAACCAAGAGATGATATGCCTTGGGTAAGTGCCGGTTTCTTTGTGTGCGGGCAAGGAGTTTTCGAATATCTAAGGGAAGGTGATTCAACTATTTTTGAAAAAGCACCTTTGCAGGATTTGGCGGCGGACGGACGTTTTTTCTCCTACAGACACACAGGTTTTTGGAAATGCATGGACACTATCAGGGATTCTCAACTTCTCAACAGTCTTTGGGATAGTGGCAAAGCTGATTGGAAAATTTGGAATTGAAATTATTCAAAGACATATATAGGAATAGAAGTGTCCTTGTAACTGGTAGCACTGGGTTCAAAGGATCGTGGTTGACTCTTTGGCTCGATAAATTAGGAGCTAAAGTCCACGGATATGCGCTAGAACCGGATACTGAACCTAGTCATTTTAAAATACTTTCTCTCAAGCACGGACAGACTTTCGGTGACATAAGGGACCATAGTCATCTCGATGAGGTATTAAGGTTGACTAGTCCAGAAATAGTTTTCCATCTGGCAGCTCAGCCAATCGTCAGAAAATCGTTTAGTGATCCACTCACAACATTTGAGACAAATGTGATGGGAACAGTAAATGTTCTTGAATCATGCAGAAAATGTCCAAAAGTTAGAGCTGTCATACATGTATCCTCCGACAAATGTTACGAAAACCGCGAGTGGATTTGGAAATACAGAGAAAATGACCGACTTGGAGGGCACGACCCATACAGTGCCTCAAAGGCATGTTCAGAATTAGTTGTTTCGAGTTATGTAAAATCATTTTTCCCACTTGAGGAATATGGAAAATCGCACAAAATTCTTCTCGCAAGCGCAAGAGCCGGAAATGTAATTGGGGGCGGAGACTGGGCCCAAGACCGTCTGGTTCCAGATATAGTGAAATCAATTACAAAAAATACTAGCTTATTAATTCGTTGCCCAGACTCAATAAGGCCTTGGCAGCATGTACTCGAGCCGTTATCTGGATACCTGATGCTTGGAGGAAAACTCCTCGAGGGGATGAAGGAATTTTCTGGTGCATGGAATTTTGGCCCATCCTCACAGGGACTCACCGTTCTCGACATTCTGCATAAATTCCAGGAGCATTGGAATATTTCCTACAATATTTCTTCAACGCAGGTTTTGGAGTCCAGTATCCTCGGGATTGACTCAACCAAAGCCAACACTTTGCTGGAATGGATGCCAGTGCTCGACATTGATAATGCACTTGACATGACTGTGGAGTGGTTCAGGGAGTTTTCTTCCACGTCACAGGCGCTAAGTTTGAAACAACTTGAAGAATATATAGAATTAGCGACTGTCAAGCAAATCACTTGGAGCAGATAATGGGTAGATTCGAATTTAATGCGTTAAAGTTAAAGGGTGCATATATAATAAGACCAACATCGCATACTGACGATAGGGGTATTTTCACCCGCATTTTCTGTGCAAATGAATTTAGAAGCATAGGTCTTGAACGCCCATTCGTCCAGGTCAACCATTCGATGACCTCCCAAAAAGGATGTGTCCGAGGTATGCATTACCAAAAACCTCCCAGAGCCGATGTACGGCTTGTTAAATGCATTTCCGGCGCTGTCTATGATGTTATAGTTGATTTGCGACAGGATTCTCCTACCTTTCTGCACTGGCATTCCGAAAGGCTTGATCCCTTGAACATGCTGATGATTTTTGTTCCTGAGGGTTTCGCACACGGTTTTCAAACATTGGAACCAAAAAGTGAATTGCTATATTTCCATGTCCAACCATATTCGCCTGAATATGAAGAGGGAATAAGACACGATGATCCTGCTTTGTCCATAGAATGGCCTCTTGAAGCTTCGTCTATTTCATCCCGCGACCGCAACCATCCATTAATTGGCAGTTGTTTCAAAGGTGTCAAATTGTAAGTGTGTTCATTCCATCTGTTTTAATTTGATAATAAAAGGGATTTTTTTCATGAACTGCCGTCACTGCAAGACTTTCCTCTCAGATGTCTTCATCGACCTCGTGAATGCACCCCCTTCAAACTCTTTTCTTGTAGAGGAAGACCTCGTACGTCCGGAAATATTTTACCCTCTTAAAGTGTTTGTCTGCAGGAACTGCTGGCTCGTGCAGACAGATGAAATGAAAAGTTCGTCTGAAATATTTAATTCGGAATATGCATATTACAGTTCATATTCAAGTACCTGGATTGAACATTCGAGAAGATTCGCTGAAATGATATGTGATAGGCTTTCTCTCAATGGAAACTCCCAAGTTATAGAAATAGCGTCAAACGACGGCTATCTACTGCAATTTTTCAAAGCCAAAGGCATTCCCTGTTTCGGGGTCGAACCGGCGGGTGGTGCAGCGGATGTGGCCAGATCCAAGGGGATAGAGACCATTGGAGATTTTTTTGGAAGGATGCTTTCCTCCAAGTTTGCAGAAAAAGGAATCATTGCTGATCTGATCGTTGGGAACAACGTGCTGGCTCACACTCCCGACATCAACGATTTTGTGGCGGGTCTGCCAGGAATTCTGTCCCCATCCGGAACGGTGACAATGGAATTTCCCCACCTGCTAAGGCTTATCGAAAATAGCCAGTTCGACACAATTTATCATGAACATTTTTCATATTTGTCGCTCACGGCTGTGAGTCGCATATTTATGTCATTTGGATTGGAAATATATGATGTTGAAGAACTTACAACTCATGGAGGATCACTTAGAATTTATGCGAGACATGCAAAAATAAGTAAAAGCCCCCCAGGAAGTAAGGTTGGTTCCATAATATCAATGGAGAAAAAATTTGGTCTTTTCAATCTTGCTGTCTACTACGAATTTCAAAAAAAAGCCAACAAAATCAAGTATGATTTTCTTGATTTTCTCACGGAGGCCGCCATTGGAGGAAAAAAAATTATAGGATACGGAGCCGCCGCGAAAGGCAATACTTTGCTCAACTACTGCGGAGTTAAGAAAGACATGATTAGCTTTGTAGTGGACGCATCTCCAGCCAAACAGGGCAAATTTCTTCCTGGTAGCCATATCCCTGTTGTGGCAGAGAATGAAATCAAAAAGTTTCAACCCGATTTCGTCATTATTTTTCCATGGAATATTTCAGAAGAAATAATGTCACAGATAGAATACATCCGTGAATGGGGAGGTAAATTTGTAATTACCATTCCAAAATTGAAAATATGCGGCTGACACCGGTCGTAAAATATCGTCGAAAGGAGTGAACAGAAATTGAAAATACTTGTTACAGGCGCCACAGGATTTATCGGTTGCCACGTGATTGATGCATTGCTCATGCAAAATCACAGAGTGATAGCAACTGGGAATCATCCCCGGGGACCGGAGTGGCACCGCTTGGCCAACTCCATAGAATACGTTTCCTGCGATCTGAATGATGACGTTGATTTTTTCTCTCTGTTTGGAAAACCTGAATCGACCGTGCATCTTGCATGGGAAGGACTTCCTAACTTCAAATCTTTTAATCATTTTGATAAAAACCTCGTGGCAAACTGTCGTTTTTTGAACAATCTAGTTAAGTCCGGCATGAAATACCTTACTGTGACAGGCACATGTCTAGAATACGGACTTCAGGAAGGAGAACTTGATGAGGAAATGGATACAAGGCCGACAACACCATACGGACTTGCAAAGGACACTTTAAAAAAATACCTTAATCTTCTACAGAAGGAAGTATCTTTCGATTTGAATTGGCTTAGGTTGTTTTATATCTATGGAAATGGCCAAAATCCTAATTCCATTATTCCACAACTCCAGAAAGCAATAAGGAATGGAGATGATTTTTTCGACATGTCGCATGGAACCCAATCAAGAGATTATCTGCCTGTCGAGAAAGCCGCCGAAATAATTGTGAAGATTGCTTCGGCTCGAATAGGATTCGGAGTGACTAACTGCTGCAGTGGCATACCAAGAAGCGTCTTAAGCCTGGTAGAGGAGGAGATTAAAAAAAATGGATCAGGGATTAGGCTGAATTCAGGAGTTCTGCCTCTTCCTGATTATGAACCATTTTCCTTTTGGGGTTCTACAAAGAAACTTGATACTGTGCTGGACATAATAAAAAAGAAAGGATAAAATGAATTCTATAAGCGAATTTCAAAAAGAATGCGAGCAAAGAATTGCTTCATATGAAAAAAATATGCAGCTGAGGAGAGCGGCGGATATCTTCATAGCCGAATCTGTAATTCCAAAATATTCGTATAATTTCACATGGCTTGGAAGACCGATTATACAATATCCACAAGATATGATAGCCGTACAGGAAATTATATGGCAGACAAAGCCTGATCTGATCATAGAAACTGGAATAGCACATGGTGGTTCTCTGATTTTTCATGCATCCATTCTGCAACTGCTCGGAAGAGGAAAAGTTCTTGGTATAGACTTGGATATACGCAAACATAACCGTAGTGAAATAGAGAATCATCCTCTTGCCAATATGATTACAATGCTCGAGGGATCCTCTACTTCTCCTGAAATTATTGGCAAAGTCGTGAAATTCGCCCTTGACTTTAAAAAAATAATGGTCGTTCTTGATTCGAACCACACATATGATCATGTCATCAAGGAGCTAGAACTTTATGCACCGATCGTTTCCGAAGGCTCCTATCTTATTGTCTTCGACACATTCATAGAAAATCTTCCTCCCAGCCTATATCCTGACCGTCCTTGGGAAAAAGGAAACAATCCCATGACAGCCGTCCGCAATTTTTTGAATGTCAGTAAAGATTTCGAAGTGGACAGAAATATACAGAATAAACTGCTCATAACAACCGCGCCTGAAGGTTATCTCAGAAAAAAGAAAATCAATTAAACATGAAAAAACCTTTTTTTAGCATAATCATTCCGACAAAGAACAGGAGTTCGATTGTAGGCAACGCCATAGCCAGCCTTCAGATGCAGATTTTCGATGACATTGAGATAATAGTGGTGGACAACGACGATACCGAAAAAACCGCAAAGGCTGTCAGTAAAATTGATGATAGTCGAATCATCCACTTCCGCACCGGAAATCTTTCCATGCCGGACAATTGGGAATTTGGGACAACAAAATGTCGTGGAGAATACATGCTTTTTCTGGAAGACAAGCAGGTTTTGAAGACATATGCCCTAGAGAAGGTATTCGATGCCGTGAACACTGGCAATCATAGAATCGTCAGTTGGCTCATGGATTATTTTGCGCATGGGAAGGTTGTGAAAAATCCAGACTGCCTGCCTGACGGATCTGCAAGAGAGTTAGAATCGGACCAGATTTTTTCAGACTTTGTTAATTTCAAGATTAGATGCGTCGGCGATGCTTTCCCACGCGGCATCAATTCATGTTTACACCGAGGACTTTCAGAAAAAATACATCGCGGACCTTTTTCCAGGCTCTGCCTAGCTTTTGCGCCTGATCTTACAATGGGCTTCCAGCAGCTGAACATCGAAGACAGATTTTTCCACATTTCCGAGCCCCTTGTAACAAGCGATGCTAATGAACGATTCAGTAATGGCATGAGCATAATTCAAAAAGGAGAGTTGTTCCAAAAATTCATGAGCCAGATAGGATGGGATGTAGATGATTACCATAAATACGTTCCTTTAAAAATACGAACCTTCCCAAATATTAATTTGAATGATTATTTCCATCTGGCATCAGTTCTGGGAGGCAGTATGGGCAGACATAAGCTGAATATTCCAAAATATTTCGCCTATATCTATTTTGATATTATAGAGACTTCAGGAAATCTTCTAATTGATATGTCCGAGGAAATGGCACTCTGGCACAAGGCTCTGAACGAGCGGAACAGCGAATTCAGGAAAGATGTTTTAGATGAACTCGAAAAATTCAAACAGATAAGGCAAATTTTCAAAAGACCGATCACCATAGGAGATAAATGCAAAACGATTGGGAAAATTTTAGGGTTGGACCATGTATGGAGAAGTATGAAAGGAACAAATCAAGATCCGGAAGTATATAAGGATATGCTTGACTACATCTCCCAAACAAAATATTGAAATGAAACTTCATAATATTTCTCGTTTCTCAAAATTGCAATACTAATGACATTCCTTTTTGCTAAAGCAGGAGAGATAAATTTCCTAGGCCTTGACATCTTATGATTGGGACAAAAGGAGCAATTCATATTACAATTATTTGTAAGTTTTAAAAAACTTTCAACATTATTGCCTCTTTCTGGCCTTTCTCATTTATCTTGGCTTCGGTTGCTTTTTTTAAGAATAACAGGCTGAGTAAATTCAATCCACTCAGCACATGATTCACCAGAGTGGCAGACAATCAGTGATACTTCTTTACCCTTGTAATCTGATAAATCAAACAATACATCCTAAATTGATTTTTTTTTGCCGCTAGGTTTTTTGGAAAGAAAAATTTCTGCAGGAATTCCAAGAAGGTTTAGTGCATAACGTTGCCGTTTCGACACCTCGCTTATCATCTCCGCG